>NZ_NIZW01000021.1 GCF_002727185.1 Rhodopirellula bahusiensis | reverse complement strand
CCGCCTTGCCTGACATATCCCACTCCGTGAAGATGCGAAAGACAAGCAGTTTCCATCGCCGGCAAGCTTCACGCCAGATCAAATCGTTCCGGAAGCACTAGTGCCCAACAACCGACGTCTATTACGACACCGCCCTGAACGAAGCGAGTGATGTCTGAACTACGAAAGATTGTACCAAGGCCAACGCCCGTTGCCAAAGATCGAAGGTTTGCCCGAAGGGCCTCAGCGTAAAAACCCTGTTAGCCGCCCTCGGTGAGCTGATCGCTGTAGTCGTCCACCCATTGATGGTACGAACCGTGCAATTCGTCGTGGTCGCCAGAAGCGATTACAAAGTCTCGCATTTCTGGATCATCGGTCGGTAGCGTCCGGAGATGGACTGCGACTTCAAAGCCGGGGAATTGGTCAAGCTTGGAGCAAATGCCAAACAGCATCAGCGAAGCATTGTCGCGAACCAGCTCCCGAACCGCGTCGCGTTGAGCATCGGTCATGGATGCGAAGGCACCACATAGTTCCTGCCGTTCGGCGTGTAGTGGCGATTCATCGCGAAAGGCATTGCCGCCTGAGACCGTCTCTAATGCGGATTCGATTGAACGATCCATTACGCCCACAAGAGTGGCGCCGAGCAGACGTCGGCCATTGTCGACATTGGTTTCGGCGTCCTCGGACAGTCGGACGCCATCTTCATCGAACAGTTCGTCATAGAGCGCGTCGCGTTTGGACATAGGTAGAGAGCGGATAACGGAAGGTTTTTACGACATCGCCCTAAACGAAGCGAGCGACGTCCGAACTACCGGAAATTGTACCAAGGCCTTGGACCGTTGCCAAAGAGCCAAGGTGTGCCGAATGCCAAGCGTAAAAACCATGTTGCACGACCGGTGGAGCGGGGTTCAGGCTACCATTGGCCAAACGATTTCAAGCAATCGGCGGCATGCGTGCTCAGTCTCGACCCAGATCACGCATGCAGCGGTTTCGGTATCGCCGCAGTTTAACAGTGGCACCAGTTCGGCATCGACAGATGCCACGGCAGCCTTCACGCGGTCGCAGAACTCGTAGCCAGTGATGCCGGTAGTTTCGTACACGATTTGCCAAGAGAGGTCGATGTCGCGACCTTCGTACTGTGTGTCACCGCACACAGTCAGGGTGATGGGGTCCCAATCATCGCAGTCCCACATGGAATCTTCGTCTGCGTCGATCAACGCTCGCATGTCAGTTGGAATGTTCCATTCGGGCAACGGTCTGCTCCTATCGGTAGGTCGTACAACGACAGATCATTTGCGACACCGCCCGAAACGGGGCGAGCGATGCCTGAACTACGAGTGATTCTACCAATGCCGGCCCACGTCGCAAAACATCGAAGGTCTGCCGAAGGACACTGCACATCCGCTCACTGTTAGGTGCCGTCTACTCCACAAGAGCGAGGGCATCGGCTGGCTTGTATACCGTTCGGCAGTCAAAGTGATCTGCAAATTTCAGATTGCCATCATGAATTAGGTGGCACAGTGGGCGTTCAGTGAAAAAGTAGTCGCAATACGGTAGCGCTGCCTCTGCGTGTCGAAAGTCGAATAGGTCGTTGGGTTTGTAATTTCGGTTTCGATCCCATCGCAAGGCAGCGTGAAGCCCCGCGCCAATCCGAATTGAAGGAAGCTGATGTTCAATCTTATTGAGTCGAAAAGCTTGGTATATCAGGTTGGCCAGCATTTGCCCGCCTGAATCATCATTCCGCTCTTCAGCACTGAGCGATGTGCCCGTGTCGCGTTCGTAGATATATTGAAACAACCCGGTGAATTCCTTCTTGTACACATCGAGGATGCCTTGCACCTCGGAAAGAAATACACTTTTGAAGGATGAATGCTCGTTAAGATTCGCGAATTTCCCCGCGTTCAGTTCGCCGGAAATATCCAGAAACGGCGATTGTTTCGCGGCAGCTTTGGCGGGGCCCATCACATTCAACATGTCGGTGAGACTGAGCGTCCACATGAAATCTGAAAACGATTTTTGCACCGCCAGGTTGAGGTCATCCGCCATTTCATACATGTCCGGAGTAACGAACCCAAGAACGTATGTGGTTTTGGTCCAGATTAGTTCATCCGGTTCGTGGATTTCGTCGGCGGCCTTGCGAGACGCTTCGACAAAGTGGAAAACTTCCAATTCTATTCGCTGCGACATTGGGATCATGCAGAGTCCCAGCGACAAATCATCGATCAATGTGGCAGTTGCCATCAATGTGGTGGGATCGCTCTGTTTCATAACCTCGAAGTAGATGTCAGCATTCAGCGGGCAGATCAGTGTGCCTTCCGAGACGCGCGTTTCGAGAACGGAGAGCAGTTGCTTCAAGTGCGGACAATCGGATCTCCCAAGGCGGCTGTCGCGTAGCAGGGCCCAGTACTTGGTGTCGAGGTAAAGTTTGGGACGTTCCTTCACTTCGTGCGCGAGGGCAATACGTTTGCGGCGGACGTGGGTGGAAACGTCGATTTCAGGCGATGCGAGATGGTCGCTGACAGAGTGAGACACGTGAATCCATTCTGTAGTTCGAGAATTTTGGCTTGATGTACTGGGACATGAGATTTACCCCGAACGTTCGCGAAGGCGCATATCGGAAGGTTTTTACGACACCACCCTGAACGGAGCGAACGTTGTCTGAACTACGAGTAATTCTACCAAGGCCAGCCCGCGACGCCAAAGCGTGAAGGTGCGACGAAGGAGTCATGAAACGCGATTGTCGCTCCCGACACGACTGCATCTGCAGGTGGCTTGGGACAAAAGATCAAGCATCGGCGTTTTGACGCGTCGATCATCAGTGACCGTGCAACGAGCAATGGTTGAATCGGATTCATGCCCGACGGTTGTCTGGTTGTCCAGATCGGACGACCAAGATCGAACGGGTTGAGACTTCAACGTCCGGGCGCGGATACCGCTAGAAGACGCACAGCCGTCACAAGGACTGCGACGGTCGCTAAGACGATGATGAGACGACGCGATATCCGACTTCCTCCACGGAGCACTTTAGGTGAGCACTCCGGGAGGTTGCCAGACGCGTTCGATTTTTATCAAACCAGTTTGCTAAACGGCTCCCAACAGCTCGATTTCATTCGCCACCGATGACGATGCATCCTCGGCATCGAGTTCCGCCATCGCTTCGTCCACTCCAACTGGCGTGGCTGCTGCGGTCGACGACGATCCATCGAATGACAATGAAACCTTGCTTGCTGGCTCGTCAACGCCGATGACTTCACCGCTGTCGAAGAACTCATCGACTTCATTGCTCAAAAGCTCATTGGGTTCTGAGTTCCCGAACGAAGCTTGCGGTGCGATGAACTCGCCCGAAGCCGTGTTGGTCGACAGCTCCATTCGGTTGAGATGATTGATCACCAGCAACGCATCCAACGCCGTGACGCTCGCGTCGCGATTGACATCAACGAAGCTCCCAACCAAAGGTTCGCCACCAGCATCGTTCAAACGGTTCAGCTCGTTGATCACAACCAACGCGTCCAATGCGGTTGTTTCACCGTCAGCCGATGTGTCCGTTGGCTGCAGAATGTTCGTCGCCGCTCGATTGGTCAACGTGTCGGAACCAGCAGAAGATCGAATCGAGAAGATGCGATCACTGGACAACGGTTCAAAGATGACCGCGTACAACTCGCCGGCTTGCAGATTCGCTGTCGCGACTCCGTTTTGGTAGGCACTGACGGTCAATGTGTCCGCGTCGACGATCCGTACCGTTTCACTCAGGCTGGTCACACTGATTGGAGTGACCGTGACCGTCGTGTCCGTCAACGCTTGAAAGATGATTGCGGTTGGAATGCCATCGCCAGGAATCAAGTGCGGGCGAGCCACAAAAGTCGGCACCAAAATTCGCGTTTCGCGTTCATTGATATCATCGTTCAGAATGATTCCCTCCGCATCCGTTTGCGATATCACCGTGTCATCGCTGGCGTTGCTAAGCACGACCGTGAAGCCTTCGTTCGGCTCCACTTGAGTGTCACCGGAAACGTTCACTGTGATCGTTGCCGTCGAATCACCATCAGCGAATGTCACCGTCCCGGTGGGCAAGGTCCCACCGAAATCGCTCGCGTCTGCGGGATTGTCTCCGTCCCCAACGACCGAATAGTCCACCGTGACAGTGCCGGTCGTGTTTTCAGATCGAGTGACCGTGAAGGTGAATGCAGTGGTTCCCGAATCGCCTTCGACACGCTGGGCATCGTCAGCGGCGATGCTCAACGCAGCAGCAACGGGTGCCGCCAAATCAGATTCGAATGCGCCGATGTCGACACCTGGACCTTGCGGTCGCGAAACGCCTCGTTGATCGGTCGTCAATCCGGCTAGCACTCCCGCATCCAAAGCCGCACTTCCGGCGAGCAAAGGAATTGTTGCTGTTGGGCCGCCAAAGTCGCCCAGTGTTCCAAGCCCTGCGTCAACATCGACGAGGTTATTTCCATCGTCGGTGAAAGATCCCGACAGATTCGAATCTGTCGAAGCGTTGTTCCGCGAAACGATCGAGTTGATCAACGAGAGAGTGCCTGCCTCGACGGAGATGCCTCCACCCAGCGACGCCGTGTTGTCGGCGATTGTGACGCTGGTCAATGCAACGGTTCCACCTTCGCTCAGCACACCGCCACCATCGTTGGATGCCGAGTTCGATGCGATGGTTGAGCTGACAACCGTGACCGCACCGCCATCTCCGTCGGCAAAGATCCCTCCGCCGTCGATCGTGACGTTGTTGGAGATCGTCGAGCGTGTGACGACCAGCGTTCCGGTCGAGCTGTTCCACAAACCACCACCTTCGCTGGCGGCTGTGTTTCCATCAACAAGAACCTCCGTCAGGTCAACAGATCCATCGTCTGAGATGTGAATCGCACCACCGTTTCCTGGCGCGGCCGATCCGCCTGGGCCGGCTACGTTGTCTTCCAGCGATCCACCGATGATCGAAGTGCTCGATCCGCCGATGGCTTCCAAACCGCCACCGGCACGATTGGCGGTGTTACCTGAGACGGTTGTATTGTCGATCGTCGCGGTCCCAGCATTGAAAATGCCGCCACCACTTCCCGATGCACCATCGGCAACGTTGTTTTGAATGGTCGCATCGCTGACGACTAGCGTTCCACCAACGTTGAAGATGCCTCCACCTCCATTGTCCGCGTCATCACCGGATGCTGCATTCCCGTCGATGACCGTCCCATCGACTGTCATTGTTCCGCTTCCGTTCCAAAGTCCACCACCTTCGGAAGCGGCAACGTTTCCATTGACGGTTCCCCCAGTGATTTCAGCTGAGCCGTTTCCGGTGATGTGAAGACCGCCGCCGTTGCCAGGTGCCGCCGTCGCTGGCGAGACACCCACGTTGTTCTGGTTCAATGCAACGTTGAGCAGCGTTGTTGACGAATCAGCTGTTGCTTCGATGCCTCCCCCAGCTCGGTTGGCTCGGTTACCGGAGATCGTTGTTCCGGCGATTTCCACCGAACCACCGAAGTTCAACAGGCCGCCACCGCTGCCCGCCGAACCGCTTGCAACGTTGCCGCTAATCGAACCATTGGTGATCTCGATCGATCCACCATTGTTGAAGACGCCACCACCACCATCGTCGGCTCCATCGCCCAAGGCAGTATTGCCAGTGATCGTGGTGCCGTTGATCGTCATCAATCCGCTGCCGTTCCAAAGGCCGCCACCTTCGAGAGCGGCTGAATTCCCGGTGACTGATCCACCACTGATCGTCAGCTGCCCATCACCACCGACATGGATGCCGCCTCCGTTGCCCGGCGCCGCTACCGCGGGAGAAACACCAGCGGAATTCGATGAAATCGTCGCTCCGGTGATCGTGTTGATGGTGCCACCGGTCACTTCGATCCCACCACCAGCACGGTTGGCAGTGTTGTTTGAGATCGTCGTGTTGCCACTGATGGTGAGCGTTCCTCCATCATTGAGAATCCCACCACCGCTGCCGCTGGCACCATCGGCAACGTTGAATCCGATGACTGCGTCGATCACGTTCAGCGTGCCGCCATCATTGAACAGACCGCCGCCACCGTTGCTCGCGTCATCGCCACTCGCGACGTTCGATGAAATCGCCCCGCCGTTGATCGTCATCGTTCCCGTCGAAGAGTTCCACAACCCTCCGCCTTCGCTGGCTGCTGTGTTGCTACCGAAAATGGCAAAGTTCGAAGTGACGTCGGCTGCTCCGGTCGAGTGCAAACCGCCACCGTTGATTCCAGCGGAGTTGCTCGAAACGTCGGTTCCGAAGTTCAACGTCACCGTGCCATCGATCACTTCGATGCCACCACCAGCACGATTGGCCGTGTTTCCTTCTGATGGAATCGCACCACCGATCTGCGTCGAGCTGATTGTCACCGCGCCGTCGGTGCTGAAGATTGCACCGCCGCTTCCCAACACACCGTCAGCCGCATTGCCACTGATCGTTGCGTTGCTGACGGTCAACGTTCCACCGTTGTTGAAGATCGCTCCGCCACCGTCATCAGCCGCGTCACCTGAGGCCACGTTGCCGGTCAAGATGGTTCCATCGACCGTCATTGTTCCGGTGTTGTTCCAAAGACCGCCACCTTCACGTGCCGCCGAGTTGTCGCGAATCGTTCCGCCAGAAATATCTGCGTTGCCATCACCAGAGATGTGCAGTGCGCCACCGTTACCCGGCGCGGCTGATCCATCCGGTCCGGCTACGTTGAGTTCCATCAGGACATCGGTCAGCGTTGTACTGCTGCCCGCGGTGGCTTCGATCCCGCCACCAGCACGATTTGCAGCGTTGTCGCTGATCTCGCCGCCGGAAACAGTCAACGTTCCTTGGTTCAGGATGCCACCGCCGCTGCCTGACACACCGTCGGCAACGTTTTCAGCAATCGTTGAATCGGTGACATTCAGAGTTCCACCAACATTGAAGAGGCCACCACCTCCGTTGTCAGCATCGTCGCCAGATGCGGTGTTGCCCGTGATCGTCGTACCAGTCACCGTCATCACGCCGGTTCCATTCCACAAACCACCGCCTTCGGAAGCAGCAACGTTGTTGTTCACGGTGCCGCCACTGATCGTGACCGTTCCAGCGCCGGTGACGTGCAAACCGCCTCCGTTGCCAGGGGCAGCCACCGCGGGACTGACACCCACGTTGTTCCCGTCCAAGTTCACGTCGTTTAACAAAGTGGATGATGCATCGGTCGCTTCGATACCGCCACCGGCTCGGTTGGCAACGTTGCCACTGATCGTGGAATCGGTGACCGTCATCGAACCGAGGTTCAGAATCCCGCCTCCACTACCAGACATTCCGTCAGCAATGTTATTGGTGATGGACGTCGAGTCGATCGTCAGCGTGCCACCATCGTTGAAGACTCCGCCACCGCCTTGATCCGCGTCATCGCCGCTGGCCGTGTTCCCATCGACGCTGGCCCCGACAAAGGTCATCGTCCCGGTCGAACTGTTCCAAACACCACCGCCCTCGGCACCAGCCGAGTTTCCGGTGATGGTCGCGTCGATGAAGCTCGCGGTCCACGGGCCGGAGGTGTGTAGTGCACCACCATTGATCCCAGTCGTGTTGCCATCGAATTCAGTTTCAAAGAACGTCGCGTTGCCCGCGTTCTCGACACCGCCGCCGGCGCGAGAAGCGTCGTTGTTCGAGATCGTTCCGCCACGAACCACTAACGTTCCGCCGTTCGCGTTCAGAATCCCGCCACCATTGCCCAGTCCCGCGATCGCAGTGTTCTCGAACACGTCGCTGTCGGTGATTGTGACCGTGCCTCCATCATTGAAGACACCCCCACCACCTTCGCCGGGTTCATCACCACCGCTGACATTGCCGGATATGGTGGTATCCGTGATTGAAACAGTTCCACTTTCGTTGGCGATCCCGCCACCGTTGCCAGATGCCGTGTTACCGGTGATCTGCGCATTCACGACGGTCAGAGTTCCACCGACGGCTTGCAATGTTCCCGCAGCCGCTGGTCCGGTGACTCGATAACCATCCGGTGAACCGTCCCCGTCAACGTCGATGTCTGTGTTCACACCATGCAGTACAATCTCCCGCAATGACATTGGCAGCAAGTTATTGTACTGACGAGCTTGGTCAGCATCGCTCAGATCAAACGTGTAGGTCTCGCTAAAGTCGATCGTGCCGTCTTCGGCCGTGGGAAAGTCATCCAAGTTGAAATCGGCCAACGGTGAATTCCCTTCCAAAGGAACCGGTGCACGTGGGCTGGACAAGTTCAACAGAACGTTGCCGTATCCGGCAAGTCCTTCGCCGACGGTGATGAAGCCGTCGCCGTTGGCATCGTCGCCAGCGTCCGGCGTCCGCGAATCGATCGCGACACCGCCTTCACCGAGGAATGGCCCCGGGATCGTGTCAGTCGAATCCAGGTCCGAAGCGAAACGTCCGTGGATGTGTTGAATGTGAGGTTGGTTGGGCACCAAACCAGATGCATTGATATTGACCGTGATCGACGGATTGTCTGGGTCGGTGGTATCAACCGTCACTGATGCGGTGCCACTCACGCCAGAATCGTTCAGCGCACTCAGGGTTGTCTCAAAGGTTTGCGATGTCGCGTCGACACCGCTGTCATTGAAGATGCCGCCCCCAATCGGTGCGGAGTTGCCGCTCACAGAAGTCCCGTCGACTGTCAGACTGCCAGAAACGCTGTTCCAAAGTCCGCCGCCTTCATTCGCGGCGACGTTGTCCGTGACAGTCCCGCCGGCGATCGTGACGACACCGTCGCCGGAAATGTGCAACGCACCACCATTACCAGGTGCTGCGGATCCACCAGGTCCGGCAACATTTTGGTCCATCGCTACGTCGGTCAACGTCGTCGTGGATGCTGCTGTCACTTCGATAGCACCACCGGCTCGGTTAGCAGTGTTGCTGCTGATTTCACCGCCGGAAACGGTCAACGTTCCTTGGTTTAGGATGCCACCGCCGCTGCCGGACGCACCATCGGCAACGTTACCAGTGATTGTGGTGTCCGTGACAATCAGATTGCCTCCGACGTTGAACAAGCCACCACCACCGTTGTCGGCATCATCGCCCGACGCCGTGTTGCCGGTGATCGTCGTACCGGTCACGGTCATCACGCCGGTTCCATTCCACAAACCACCGCCTTCAGAAGCAGCAACGTTGTTGTTCACGGTGCCGCCACTGATCGTGACCGTTCCAGCACCAGTGACGTGCAAGCCACCGCCGTTGCCAGGTGCTGCCACCGCGGGACTGACACCAACGTTGTTCCCGTCCAAGTTCACGTCGGTTAACGAAGTGGATGATGTGTCAGTTGCTTCGATACCGCCACCGGCTCGGTTGGCAGTGTTCCCTGAGATCTCACTGTCTTGGACCGACGCGATGCCGGCGTTCCAAACTCCACCGCCGCTACCTGCTGCGCCGGATGCGGTGTTGCCGCTGATCTCGCTGTCCGATACCGACAGTGAACCGCTGTTGTGAATCCCGCCACCGCCTTCGGTCGCCTCGTCACCCGTCGCCGTGTTGTTCGTGATCGTCGCGTTTGTGATTGTCACGCTGCCACTGACTGGAGTGATCAATGCAACAGCAACAGGAGCCGTCACGCGGAACGATGTCCCATCGCCAAGATCAACGCCACTTGGAGCAGTCCCCATGGCCGCCGCATCGATTGCATCCGAAATCGCCGTGTCAATCGTTTGCCCATGCAGCACGACTTCGCGAAGGCCAAGCGGTGCCAAATTATTGAACTGGCGTTCTTCGTCCGCGTTGGTCAGGTCGAACGTATAAGTTGTGTCGAGATTGAACTCGGTTCCATTGGGGAACAGAGCCGCCGCGTCGATGTCACCCGATCCCGCCAAAGCGAGGAAGTGCGATAGCGGAGGAACCCCATCGGGTGGATTCGAACCGTTTGGCGCGGCATCCCGCAACTGGGTCGAGGTCAGATTCAAAACAACCGGACCGTACTGCGGACGTCCTTCCAGGAAATCCAAGAAGCCGTCGGCAATCGTTCGTCCGTCGTCATTGGCCAAAGAAGGAGCCACCGAATTGACCGGTGGGAAGCCATTGGCTGTTCCACCAGCACCATCGAAGAACGGACCGTCGCCCTGGCTCAGAATTGGCAAGGTTGCATTGCCAGCGAACTGGCCGTGGATGTGAGCCACATGGATGGCGCCGGGGATGCCGGACAAGTCTTGCAGTCCTTCCGCATCGATCACGACGCGAACGGTGCGAGTGGTTTCCGATGGCGATTGAACGATCACCATGCCGATTCCCGAAACACCGGAACCGTTGAGACTTTCAAAGGTCATCGAGAACATTTGATCTGCCAACGGAGCCGCTTCGTCGTTGTAGACGCCGCCACCGGAGACAGCCGTGTTGCCACTGATCGTGGTCCCATCGACCGTCAACAAACCCGCCGCCGAATTCCAAAGTCCACCGCCTTCGATCGCTTCGTTGTCCGTCACCGAACCGCCGCTGATCGTGACCGAACCATCGCCACCAACATGAATCCCGCCGCCATTGCCCGGCGCCGCAACTGCCGGTGATACTCCCGCCAAGTTGGCCGAGATCAAAGCGTCCGTGATCGTCGTCGTGCTCCCACCAGTCACTTCGATACCGCCACCGGCACGGTTGGCAATGTTGCTGCTGATTTCACCGCCGGAAACGGTCAACGTTCCTTGGTTTAGGATGCCACCGCCGCTGCCGCTCGCACCCTCGGCAACGTTACCAGTGATTGTGGTGTCCGTGACAATCAGATTGCCTCCGACGTTGAACAAGCCACCTCCACCGTTGTCAGCATCATCGCCAGACGCCGAGTTGCCGCTGATTGTGGTACCAGTCACGGTCATCACGCCGGTTCCATTCCACAAACCACCGCCTTCGGAAGCAGCAACGTTGTTGTTCACGGTACCACCACTGATCGTGACCGTTCCGGCACCGGTGACGTGCAAGCCACCGCCGTTGCCAGGTGCAGCCACGGCGGGACTGACGCCTACGTTGTTCCCGTCCAAGTTCACATCGGTCAACGATGTGGACGATGCATCGGTCGCTTCGATACCACCACCGGCGCGGTTGGCGGTGTTTCCTGAGATCTCACTGTCTTGGATCGATGCGATCCCGGCGTTCCAAACCCCACCGCCGCTACCTGCTGCGCCGGATGCGGTGTTGCCGCTGATCTCGCTGTCCGATACCGACAGTGAACCGCTGTTGTGAATCCCGCCACCGCCTTCGGTCGCCTCGTCACCCGTCGCCGTGTTGTTCGTGATCGTCGCGTTTGTGATTGTCACGCTGCCACTGACTGGAGTGATCAATGCAACAGCAACAGGAGCCGTCACGCGGAACGATGTCCCATCGCCAAGATCAACGCCACTTGGAGCAGTCCCCATGGCCGCCGCATCGATTGCATCCGAAATCGCCGTGTCAATCGTTTGCCCATGCAGCACGACTTCGCGAAGGCCAAGCGGTGCCAAATTATTGAACTGGCGTTCTTCGTCCGCGTTGGTCAGGTCGAACGTATAAGTTGTGTCGAGATTGAACTCGGTTCCATTGGGGAACAGAGCCGCCGCGTCGATGTCACCCGATCCCGCCAAAGCGAGGAAGTGCGATAGCGGAGGAACTCCATCGGGTGGATTCGAACCGTTTGGCGCTGCATCCCGCAACTGGGTCGAGGTCAGATTCAAAACAACCGGACCGTACTGCGGACGCCCTTCCAGGAAATCCAAGAAGCCGTCGGCAATCGTTCGTCCGTCGTCATTGGCCAAAGAAGGGGCCACCGAATTGACAGGTGGGAAGCCATTGGCTGTTCCACCAGCACCATCGAAGAAGGGACCGTCGCCCTGGCTCAGAATTGGCAAGGTTGCATTGCCAGCGAACTGGCCGTGGATGTGAGCCACATGAATCGCGCCGGGAATGCCGGATAAGTCTTGCAGTCCTTCCGCATCGATCACGACGCGAACGGTGCGAGTGGATTCCGATGGCGATTGAACGATCACCATGCCGGTTCCCGAAACGCCGGAGCCGTTGAGACTTTCAAAGGTCATCGAGAACATTTGATCTGCCAACGGAGGCGCTTCGTCGTTGTAGACGCCGCCACCGGCGACCGCCGTGTTGCCACTGATCGTGGTCCCATCGACCGTCAGCGAACCCGCGGCCGAATTCCAAAGTCCACCGCCTTCGATCGCTTCGTTGTCCGTCACCGAACCGCCGGTGATCGTGACCGAACCATCGCCACCAACATGAATCCCGCCGCCATTGCCCGGCGCCGCAACTGCCGGTGATACTCCCGCCAAGTTGGACGAGATCAAAGCGTCCGTGATCGTCGTCGTGCTCCCACCAGTCACTTCAATACCGCCACCGGCGCGGTTAGCAGTGTTGTTTGTGATGTTCGTGTTCCCACTGATGGTGAGCGTTCCTCCCTCATTGAGAATCCCACCGCCGCTTCCGCTGGCACCGTCGGCAACGTTGAATCCAACGACTGCATCGATCACGTTCAGTGTGCCGCCGTCATTGAACAGACCGCCGCCACCGTTGCTGGCGTCATCGCCACTGGCGACGTTCGATGAAATCGCCCCGCCGTTGATCGTCATCGTGCCGGTCGACGAGTTCCACAACCCTCCGCCTTCGCTGGCCGCAGTGTTGCTGCCGAAAATGGCCAGGTTCGAAGTGACGTCGGCTGCTCCGGTCGAGTGCAAACCGCCACCGTTAATGCCAGCGAAGTTGTTCGAAACATCGGTTCCGAAGTTCAAAGTCACCGTGCCATCAATGACTTCGATGCCACCGCCGGCGCGATTCGCTGTGTTGCCTTCCGAAGCAATCGAACCACCGATCTGACTCAGGTTGATC
Source organism: Rhodopirellula bahusiensis (assembly GCF_002727185.1). Classification (NCBI taxonomy): domain Bacteria; kingdom Pseudomonadati; phylum Planctomycetota; class Planctomycetia; order Pirellulales; family Pirellulaceae; genus Rhodopirellula; species Rhodopirellula bahusiensis. The sequence goes on along the minus strand of NZ_NIZW01000021.1, from coordinate 124,417 downwards.
GTCACGGCTCCGTCGGTGCTGAAGATTCCACCACCGCTACCGAGCGTTCCGTCCGCCGCGTTGCCACTGATGATCGCATTGCTGACTGTCAGCGTACCGCCGTTGTTGAAGATCGCACCACCACCGTCGTCCGCCGCATCACCCGAGGCAATGTTGCCGGTCAAAATCGTTCCATCAACCGTCATCGCACCGGTGTTGTTCCACAGACCACCACCTTCACGAGCAGCCATGTTGTCACGGATCGTGCCACCAGAGATGTCAGCGTTGCCATCACCCGAAATGTGAAGTGCACCACCGTTACCCGGCGCGGCAGATCCATCCGGTCCGGCTACGTTGAGTTCCATCAAGACATCGGTCAGCGTTGTGCTGCTACCAGCGGTGGCTTCGATCCCGCCACCGGCCCTGTTTGCTGTGTTGTCACTGACTTCGCCACCCGAAACGGTCAGCGTTCCTAAGTTCAGGATGCCGCCACCGCTGCCCGAAGCACCGTTTGCAATGTTGCCTGAAATCGTTGAATCGGTGATCGTCACGTTCCCGCCATCAATGGCCAGAGCACCGCCACCCATGTCAGCGTCATCACCAGTCGCCGTGTTGCCCGTCAGCGTGACATCGGTCAGAGATAGAGACTGGCCCGATCCGACGTAAATTGCACCACCCGATTCCGCCACGCCATCTTGCAGCGTCAAACCGGAAACGTCGACGCTCACCGCATCACCAACGGACGCATTGATGGCAAAAATCCGCGACGCATTGTCGCCACTGATGATTTGGTCAGATGAATCGCCCAAGGCAATTTGAAGCGATTCCGTGATTTCCAGTTCGCTCCCCAAAACAATCGTGCTCAGACCATCGGCGAAGGTAATGCTGTCGATTGCGGTGGCGGCTGGTTCGCCTGCCACGGTGTCTGAATTGACGGCCGCATTGCTGTTCGAGGCCTGGATCGCCTCGCGCAGGCTGATCATGCCATCCTCGGCGACCACGTCCAAAGCAGTGTCGACAACGTAGGCCGCTAGAACACGACGCTCCTCGAGGCGCTCGCCGATCAATCGATTCAGAGTTGCACGGCGTGATTTCGTTCGGCGCCCTGTTCTTTTTCGAGAATCCCCAGTTTCTTTATATTCTTGAGGAGCGTTAGGGTGATCAACTGGTTGATTATCGAGCAAGCGGGCAGAACGAAAGCCGAACATACTGGTCTCCGGTGAGTCAAAAAATGGGGAAGGCGGGCAATAAACAGTCACCCAGATCGCGCAATCCCCCGCGTTTAACCGAGTGAGACGCACAAATAAATGAACGGCCACCCGAGTTAGGGATGACCGTCTCTGTACAAAGCAACATATATGCCGATTATGCGATTGGGATCGGTTGCGACTCTGGGGCGTCCAGTCGACTGCGGACACCCGCTTCGAAGTCCGGATGAACCTTGCCGAACTGAGCCAACATTTTCTCGCGAATGTTCTCCGGACTGTCCGCCATTGAGTTCGAAATCGCGGTGCAAAGTCGTTCGCGGGCACCTTCATCGAGCACCTTGTTCCAGAACATCTGCGGCTGGCCGTAGTAGTCCGTGTCATCGCAAGCGAATTCGTCGTAGCGATCCCCATCGCCGTGCACCGGCATCGGCGACTCCAACGAACCTCCGGTCTCTTTCGGCCCGTTCATTTTATTGGGCTCGTAATCAACGGTGCCCCCGCCATTCCCGTCCACTCGCATCGTTCCGTCGCGGTGATAAGTCGCATAGGGACAGCGTGGTTGGTTGACCGGGATTTGGTGATAATTCACGCCCAATCGATACCGGTGTGCGTCGGGATACGACAGCACTCGGTTTTGCAACATACGATCGGGCGAGATACCAATTCCCTCGACCAAGTTGCCAGGCTCAAACGCGGCTTGCTCGACGTCCTGAAAGTAGTTCGATGGATTGCGATTGAGTTCAAACACACCGACTTCGATCAACGGATAGTCGTCGTGCGGCCACACCTTGGTCAAATCGAATGGATGCCATTCGTAGTCAGCCGCATCGGACTCAGGCATGACCTGAATGTGCATTCGCCATCGGGGGTAGTCGCCTTTCTCAATCGCCTCAAACAAATCTCGCGTGGAGTAATCCGGTGCTTCGCCCGCCATCTTGATCGCTTCATCGGCGCTGAAGTTCTCTGAACCTTGCTCGGTCTTCAGATGAAACTTCACCCAGTGCCGGACACCGTCTTTGTTGTACATGCTGAACGTGTGGCTTCCGTAGCCATTCATAAACCGAGCGCTCTTTGGCGTTCCGCGGTCGCTGTACAAGAACATGACCTGGTGCAAGGCTTCAGGCACTTCGCCCCAAAAGTCCCAGCGACGCCAGTGAGGCTGCAAGTGATTCTGAGGCTCTCGTTTCTGAGTCCGAATGAAATCGCTGAACTTCAGCGGATCACGAATGAAGAAGATCGGCGTGTTGTTGCCAACCAAGTCCCAGACGCCTTGGTCAGTGTAAAACTTCAAGGAGAACCCGCGTGGATCACGAGCAGTGTCAGCCGATCCGCTTTCGCCACCCACGGTCGAAAAACGAGCGAACGTCTCCGTCTTCTTGCCAACTTCCGAGAACAAATCCGCCATGCAGTATTTGGTGATATCGTTCGTCACGGTGAAGGTTCCGAAGGCACCGTAACCCTTCGCATGCACCACGCGTTCAGGAATTCGCTCCCGATTGAAGTGCGCCATTTTCTCGACCAGGTGAACGTCTTGCATCAAGACAGGGCCACGTGGTCCAGCGGTTTGCGAATGTTGGTTGTCATCGACCGCCCGGCCGAATTGTTGTGTTTGAAACGGACACTTGGATTCTTCGGACATAAAACTACTTTGCTAGCAGAGAAACGGAAACGATATTGATTTGTAAGAGCAAGAGAGAGACGAGGTGGCTTAGGTCGGTTGAGGACTAATCCGGATGAGCGGTCTTGCCAACGGATCCATTGAGCATCGCATTGACGGGCGAAGTGGCTTCGAGTTTGTCCATCACCATCACCACCGAAATCAGAATTGGAACGGCAAGGAACACGCCCAGCATGCCCCACATCCATCCCCAAATCACGATTGAAAGAAAGACAAGCACCGACGACAGCTTCATCGATTTCCCCAACAACATTGGAGTGATGAATTGACCTTCGAGTGTCGTCAGCGTCGCGTAAGTTCCGGCGACTACAAACGCGAACGACGCGTGCTCAAAACTGACTAGCGCGACGAAGAAGACCATTGCGATGCCGACGAGCGCACCAACCAGCGGAACGAAGTTCAGCAACATCGCGGCGACTCCCCATAGCAGCGGCGACGGCATCCCAAGCAACCACATCGCGGTTCCGACGCAGACTCCAAGACAAGCGTTAATACAGGTGACCCACGCGAGGTAACTGCTGAGTGCGTCTTGAACGCTTTCAAGGACTTCGATGAAGCGACGCTTGGACGCAAACGACGGCAATGCGGTGACCACGGTCAAAACCAACGAATCACCGGCTGCCATCAAAAAGAACAACAACGCGGCAGCGATGGATACAAACGAAACCGCGTTGCCCGTTCCCGCGATCAAGGGCGAGGTGGTTGTCCAGGCCGGTTGTTTGACTTCGACGGGGATTGGCTTTTCTTCCGCAGTGATGTTCTCGGCGTCGGCGGTTTCCGAGATATCTTCAGTGGCTTGATTGACCGTTTCGAGATGGTCGAAGATGAATCCCAGCTTCTCCTTCACCTCCGGCATGGATCCGGGAACCTGCTCGAGCATGTCCTGGGCGGGGCCGGACAACACGTATCCGATCGTGCCAACGATTGTTGCGATCACCAACATGATCCCAGCCGCCGAAACACCCGACGGTATTCCAATCCGACTCATCGCACGGACAACCGGTCGCAGGGTCAAATAAGCAAACCCAGCAACCAAAATTGGCATGAACAGGTTTCTTCCGATGTACAGCGTGTACAGAGCCAGCAAACCGACGCATACCCAAATGCCAAGTGAAATCCACCACAGCCGACCGGTCAGCTTCTCGACGGCTTTCAGTTCGTCCACCTTCTCCGGCGGCTTCTTCGGTCGCGGCCCGGCCAAGGTCGTGTGCAATTGGTGAATGTGCGACATCAAACGGCACCTCCAATGCACAGCGTCACGTTGCCGCCGTCAATCTGCGATCGATCGCGTGACGAGAACGGCATGACATCAACCAATGCAAGAGCAACGAAACAGGCACTCGGTCGAATCAAACGGATCCCGAACGAGTTGCGAGTGAGAAAGAGGTGTCAACGTTCGCTACGCAAGACTTTGACTCACCGGCTGGCTTGAGCTGGCTTGCATGCATCGCAAACAGCGTGCCATTGGCTGCGCTCATTCATCAATCAAATCCAGCTGCACCGACGGATCCGGATGGGAATCCACGATCAGATTTTTGGCCAATGGGAATTGATGCGAGCGGCTCTCCAAAAAGTGCATGAAATAACCAGCGGTGTTCGGAAATGCAAGCAGATCGCCGCGTTGCACACCGTGTGGAAAGCTCATCTTCCGCAGTGAGATCAACTCGGATTCAGTGCAGTAAGCACCGACCAAGTAGCCCGACATCGGCTTCGCATGCGATCGAGCTTTCAACGATTGATCTTTCTGAACCAAGATCGGATCGACGAGGAAGTCATCGCTCGATGTTCGGCACTGCGTCCGGTTCATGGACAACCCGATCAACCAATCGCCGTCAGCGTTCTGTTTGCGGAATTCCACGCGAGCCACCGTCATTCCGCAGCCATCCAAAATGCTGCGACCGGGCTCACAACGAAGCTGCACGTTCATCGCCGACAATCGATGGGCGATCGACTGACCGGCAACCTCAGTGTCCAAAGCACCCGCCAACCAATTGCCTCGCACCGGAAGCTGGAAGAACGGGTACGTCTTTGGACTTCCAACCACGCTTTGGTTTTCAACCGACAATCCCAACCCGTGACCCCGGTAGGTCAGCGAGTCGCGTTGACCAAGTAACGCGCGACGATGCTGGATCCAAAACGTCTTCCATTGGTGGCCATCTTCCAGATAGCTCATTGGGAAGCCGCCACCCATGTCGATGAAGCTCACCGGCTGGCCAGCGTTTCGCAAACGTTCGACCCAATCCATGGCTTCCGCGAGAGCCGTTACTCGCTGCCCCGCGTCATAACCATCCAAATGGAAATGAATCCCTTGGACCGTCACCGGCAAAGCTCTCAAACGCTGCGGAAGATTGCGATCTCGATCGATGTCAAATCCAAAACGCGTCGGCAACCTGGCACCGCGGTGCCAAAATCCACCGAGACGCAGTGCAATCCTGGCCGACTTCCCTGATTCACTCGCTCGTTCGACAATGAGTTGCAACTCATCGTCATTGTCGACTGCGATGCAGACCTGTTGTTGCACACACAAATCGATCAGCGAATCGCTTTTGACGGCCGCGGTGCAGATCAAATCCTTCGTCGGAACACAGCGCTGCAGACATTGCCGCAGCTCGTTCTCACTGGCTGTATCGACGCCGAAGTTGGACTCAATCGCTTCATCGACAAACCCCAGACATTTGTTGGCTTTCCGAGCGAAATACACACGAAAGTCGAGCTGTCGCTGCTGTGCAACCTTGTTCAACTCCTCGACATTCCGCCGCATCGTCCGCGGCCTCAACAAGTTAAGTGGCGAGCCGTGCTCCTCCGTCCAATCAAACAATTGGTCCGAGCGCAGACAACGTCTCATCCAAAGCTCCAACCGAGCGTCCAGAGGAATCACGCCTCTGCATCCCGCTCGCAATCGAACCTGGCGAACGCCCTGCCCGGTGCCGCTGGCACCATTGTGTATCGCACCAACCGCCGAGCGTTCGAAAATCACATCCAATACCTTATCCATGCAATTCCACCGCGATCGTGTCGGCCCAGTTTTGAATTTGTGTGTGTAGCGTCCGCGATAGCGTGTCATTGCCGACCACCCAGCCTTCGGTGGCACGACCGAACACTGCGAGACCTTTTTGGCCGCCAAGAACATTGCCCGTGTCACTGACCCGAACCGCCTGCGTCAACGGATCCACCTGAACATCGCCACGCAGAATGAGTTGCGACAATGGCCCTTCTGAGTCCGCTTGAGTCGGCGAAGCAATCACGGCGTTGATGACCGAGGCGTCTTCCGGTGCACAAGATTGGTCGGTCATCTGCAGCAACCCTTCCCGCATCAGACGCAACAATTTCGCGACGCTTTCCGCAGGAGGCCCGAAGGCAATGCGTTCCATCTCCAACGCTATCTGGCGGAAGGCTTTGAACTGTCCGTCCGCTAAACCACCAAAGCTCACCAATTCAACAATCTCCGGGTACAAACGACGCCACGCGTCACCTAAAGCGAAGGGAATGTCCATGGGACGTGCCCCCGTCGCGACTCCGTAGGACTGCAACATGGCACGACGAGCCGTCGCATCGTCCATCTTGTAACGTGCCCAGCCACGATACCATTCTTCCACGTCGCGGGCGGTCTCGGGGCTGCCAGATTTGGTCAACAGTTCAGCGGCAGCCTCACAAACGACGGACCAGATTTCAGAATGAAATTTCAATTCGCCGTGCTTGGTCTTCAGTCCATCAAGCTTCTCGCGGAACGGATCCCAGAACAGATCCGTGATTGGCTCGACCTTGGCAGTCGGTTTCGCCAGCATCGGCCTTCCTGAGCGACAGTGAATCATGATTTGAACCGGCTCGTTTCCACTGCGGACATAGTTCGGTAACGCGTCGGTGCTTTCAAAGCGACCGCCACGGCCCTCCGTCAGCACCATGATCGCGTCGATCGCAGTCAATCCGAAACCACGCATCCAAACATCACTGTCGGCAGGAACTCGTTCGATCGAAAGGTTTGTCTCGACCGGAAACACAAACGTGTCATCTTCCGACGATCGCACTTCGTCCGAGCTACGCAGGCCTTCGTGCCCGGTCGTCAAAACAACTCGATCAAACGACATTTCGTTTTCGCCATCCCACAACAACCATCCGCCGCCTGCTGTCTGATTCGCCAGGTGCCGAATGGATTCCACCCGGCTTCGAACGACTTTCACCGTCGTCCAACGCCGCAATCGTTTGCAGACCAATTCGAAACACTCGTGCAGATATTCACCGACCACCGCGCGCGGCACGAACTGATCCGATGCGGCGTACTCGGGATAGTTTCGGTCCAGCCAACCGATCAACGAACCCGATTGGGCAGAGGATTGATTGCGATCCGTCTTCCAAAAATCAATGTGCTGAGTTGCGAAATTCATTCGCAACATTCGAGGTTGCTTTGGGTTGTAGATGCACCCCGCACCCGGGTACGCCGATGGCTCAAAGACCGTAATTTCTAATCGAGACAGTTCCTCGGTCGACAAGGTATGCGACAAAGAATCGAGGCACTGCAAACCTCGTGGGCCACAGCCAACAATCGCTAAACGCATCGTCGACTTTGATCGATCAGCATCAGATGCCAGAAACTCTTCGACACTTCCGCCTGAGAACACAACGCTCATACGTTCACTCCTTCACACAAATTAAACGAGGAAGATCCGACCAAGTAATTGAGTTCTTCGCGGGTGCACCCCAGCGACTCATGAACCCACTCATCATTGAAAACCGTTTCGAGATATCGCGTGCCAGAGTCGTGCAGAACAGCAACACAGCGTTTGCCGGCGAATTGGTCCTGCAGCTTTCCAACGCTCATGAGAACACCGCCCGCTGAGCCGCCAATCAGCATGGCCTCTTGCTTGGCTACCTTCCGGCAACCCACCACGCACTCCAAATCAGTCACACGAACGATGTGATCAAACGACTGCCCCGCAGCCAACCGCGGTTCCTTCCCTGCTCCCAAGCCGGGGATCTTGCGAGGTCCCGATGACCCGCCGAACAGAACGCTGCCAACGGAGTCGACCGCAACAACCTGGACATCTCGTCCACGCGCCTTCAGAAAATCGCGACAACCCTGTGCGGTTCCGGTGCTGCTGGTGGCCACGAACAGAACATCAAACTCGCCATCGAGAGCCTCGTCGATTTCTCGGACGGTACCCTCGAAGTGCGACCGTGGATTGTCTGTATTGGCATATTGATTGGGCCAGAAACTGTTCGGCGTGGTTTCGACCAACTCGCAGACTTTCGCGATTCGCGCCGCCAAGAAATCACCATTCAGAGGCTGAGTCACCAGCTCAATCTCGCCACCCAAGGCTTCGATGATCGATAAGTTTTGCTTCTGTGCCCTGGGGTCGACGACACAGATGAATTTCAATCCGTGATAGTTGCACGCTTGAGCCAACCCGATGCCCATGTTCCCGGAGGTGGACTCCACGATTGTGGTTCCAGGCCCAATCTCGCCACGTCGAAAGGCTTCCGCGAGCATCTTCGAAGCGGGACGATCCTTGGCACTACCGCCGGGATTCGCAGCTTCCAACTTTACGATCAGTTCGATGTCGGAACGCCCTAGAAATCGGTTCAATCGAACCAAAGGTGTGCCGCCGATTGCATCGAGGACACCATTGCAAACTTGCGGGCAAAGTCGGTTCATGGACAGGCAACTCAGGGGCAAAGGTTTGATTTGCTCCTGCTCAAGCAATCACCGTGCCAACGCCTTTGCTTGGCTCTATCGAAACAGATCGAACGAATGGATCGGGTCCGTGGTGACGTGGGGCTGTTTCCGGGATGAGCCACCAAACCATTGAAATTGGTCAACTTCCCCCGTTCTGCTTCTCACGATTTTCAAAACGGTTTCGCGTTAGCGAACGCGAACACCATCGCCATGCCACAGGACCCGCAGGTCATCTTTCGACCACTGCTCCAGCCCAACCGAAGGATCGCCCACAAGCATGCGTTGTCCGTCACTCGTCAACCCGAGAGCGACAACACTGTGCCCCATCCCAGGAATCCATCCCCATTGATCCGCGTAGCGTCGGTCGTCCACACCGTATGGCAACTTCACGGCCAACAAGACCGGCCAGTCGTTGCCGCTCCACATTTCATCCAACGTTTCGTCCAGCACCTCGACCGACCGGCCTTCTCGATCGGCGACCAATTTGATGCCCCGGTACAAACCGAGTGTCGGCGTCCCACTGGAATCCGTCAGGCACAGCGGAATGAGATCGGATTCTGAAACCTCGATGCCCTCCGCACGATACAAAGTCGCTGCGGCGGCTGGGCTGCATGTCGCCCAAGAAGTCTGCATCGCAACGCCGTTCTTCCACTGATCGCCACCATCGGGAGCTGGACGAATGGCGATGGATAGCAATGGCCAAAGGATCGCTGCAGCCGATCCCATCCCCAACAGAACAGCCAAGATTCCACGTCGCCAGGCGGGTGTTTTCGGCAGGCGCAACGCCCATCCCGCCGCGAGAGCCGCAAAGATCGATGCAAAATTGGTGTAGATGATTGCCGCTGAATCCGGCACCCACTTGGCCCAAAAAAGCTGCCCCGACGCGTAGAACAAGAAGTAGATCATCGCGAGAACGGCAAGCGACAAACACAGCATCACTCGTTGCCCCTTCTCCGAATAGGCAACGGCATACGCAATCCAACCAGCCGCAATCGACAGGCTCAACATCACCAACATCGCGATCATCAAATCAGTCGCTATCAACTGCTCTTCCTTCTGCTGAGGTCATTCAAAACTGTGATCGGCGGCCTGCGAAACAAATCGCGGGGACAAGACAAGCCAACCATCGTTGCGGCATCAACGCAATTCTCACGCCGTAATGGGTTGAACCGTCCCACAAGCAGCTTTCCACCGACCGCAAACCGGTCAGCTCGCTCGGTAAACGTCCCATCGAGCGTGCCACAACCGCGAACCCAACCATTCTTGATCGTCTCGGCGATCGATGAAACTAAGTGGCATAGGCTTCCAGCCTGTGATTGCGCGGAACACAGGCTGGAAGCCTATGCCACCAATTCAACCTGACACTTCAACTCACGTTGTTACTTCGATGGAAAACTTGAAAACTTATCGCGTTTTGGTCGAGGGGTCATCGCGGCACGCGATCTGCTTCCATCGTCCTTCGAAATTCAAAATCGCACCTAGAAATGAGGACAACAATATGAGTGACCAAACACTGAACAAGAAGCGAATCGTCTTTCTCGCGACAGACGGATTCGAGCAAGTCGAATTGACCAAGCCATGGGACGCGATCAAATCCGCTGGCGCAGAAGTCGTATTGGTATCGCCGAAGGATGGAAAGATCCAAGGCATGAACCACGATGAAAAAGCCGACCAGTTCACGGTCGATCAAAAAGTCAGCAATGTTTCCGCAGAAGACTTCGACGGATTAGTACTGCCAGGAGGTGTCGCCAACCCCGACACGCTTCGCACCTGCGAAACTTCGGTGAGCTTCATTCGCGACTTCTTCAAGCAACACAAACCCGTCGCTGCGATCTGCCACGGGCCGTGGACGCTGATCGAAGCCGATGTGGTGCGAGGACGACGAGTCACATCTTGGCCAAGCCTCAAGACCGACCTGATCAACGCGGGTGCGGAATGGGTCGATGAAGAATGTGTCTGCGATGAAGGGCTTGTTACGAGTCGCAACCCGGACGACTTGCCAGCCTTCTGCGACAAAGCCATCGAAGAATTCGCCGAAGGAAAACACGCCGCTCAAACGGCCTGATCCGCGACCTTCGTCGATTTCGCGTTGTTCGAGCCGATCGCGTTCGACAACGCAAAGCAGCATCCCCACCCTTTAGGAACACACCATGTCGTTTGTGCAACCTCTCTCGATCAACGAAGCTCCCGACGCCGCCAAACCGATCCTCGAGGCAATCGAAGAGAAGTTTGGTCAGTCCATGAACATCTTCAGCACGCTCGCCCACCAACCCGACGTACTGGGCGGCATGACCCAGATCAATGATGGCCTGCAGAATGATTTGCCGGCCAAGTATCGCGAGCTCGCCTACTACAAAGCTTCCCAGCTGAACTCATGCGACTATTGTTCGCACTACCACCGACAAGCAGCCAAGAAGGCGGGCTTGTCCGATGAGCAGCTCGACTCGATGAATGTCAGTGGAGGCGACCTGTTCGATGAAAAAGAGCAAGCCGTCCTCAAGTACGCCGAACAATTGACGACCAAGGCCAATGTCGAACCCTCCGTCGTGAAGGAACTCAAGTTGTTTCTGAACGAAAAACAATTGGTCACACTCGCCGCTGCCGTCGCACTTGCCAACTTCACCAATCGCATCAACCACGGATTGGACATTGAACTGCCATGAGCAGCGAGCAATTTGACTTGGTGGTCCTGGGAACGGGTCCATCCGGTGGCACGGTCGCCACTAAAATCGCAAAAACTGGTAAGCGAGTTGCTTTGGTCGACTCCCGAACCTTTGGTGGAACCTGCGCACTGCGGGGTTGCAACCCAAAGAAGGTCTACGTGAATGCGGGGCAGTTGGTCGACCAAGTCCAACGCAGCGAAGGGAAGTTGGTCGCGGACGCTTCGGTCACGATTGATTGGAAGCAACTCCACGCTTTCAAGATGGAATTCACGCAGCCAGTCGCTGACAAGAAAGAGCAATCCTTTCAAGACGATGACATCCAAACCTTTCACGGTGTCGCTCGTTTCATCTCACCCGATACGATCGACGTCGTCGGAACGAAACTGACCGCCGAACGATTCTTGATCGCCACAGGTGGGCGTCCTCGAGAACTTTCGTTCGATGGTGCAGAACACGTTACCCGTAGCGATGAATTCCTTGAACTGGAATCCATGCCCGAACACGTTGTCTTCGTCGGCGGTGGTTACATCTCCATGGAATTCGCAGGAGTGGTTGCCCGTGCGGGGTGTCGAGTGACCGTGATCGAACAGAACGATCAAGTGCTAACTGGGTTCGACCCCGATCTGGTCAATCAACTGACCGATTCGCTCTGTGATCAGAGAATTCAATTCCAGATGAATGCCGGGATCACTGGCATCGAAAAATCTTCGGACGGTTGCTTGCACGTTCATCTCGCGAATGAAGATGCACCAATCAAGTGTGGTTTGGTGATTCACGGTGCGGGTCGAGTCCCGAACATCGACGAACTAACCCTTTCGCGAGGCGAGATTGAGCACAGTGAAAAAGGAATCGCAGTCAACGAGTTCATGCAGAGCCCAACCAACCCGCGAGTCTTCGCAACGGGCGACTGCGCCGATACCGGAATGCCTCGGTTGACGCCGGTTGCAAACGAAGACGCACGCACCGCGACAAAGAATCTGTTTTCCGACAACTTGGAGCAGACACCCGACTACGGGTATGTCCCCAAGGTCGCGTTCACCATCCCATGCATCGCTTCGGTCGGTTTGTCCGAAGAAGCTGCTCGCCAGAGCAACGACAACGTGAAGGTTCTCAGCGACGACACTTCGTCGTGGGGCAGCGTTCGCAAAACTGGAACGACGGTGGCCGGCTACAAAATCCTCGTCGATTCCAAAACCGATGAGATTCTCGGAACTCACTTGCTCGGCCCTTCTGCGGAGGAAACCATCAACCTGTTTGCTCTCGCGATGAAGTTCAACCTGACGGCAACGGACATGAAGTCGACCCTATTCGCGTTTCCGACCTTCGCGTCGGACGTCCGCTCCATGCTGTAATCTTAGGGGGTAGTCCAAACCTGAAGGGTTAGTTTTGAAGTTGCGCTTTTGCAGTCGGTTTTGTTGGCCAACGGCCAACACCATCGAAGCCAGCGGCATCGCCCCTGGGATCGAGAACGAAAGGAAATTGGTTGGCCAACGGCCAATATCAATCCACACGTTCTGAATTAAATTTGGCCGTTGGCCAAAATGGGGCCTTGTTGTTCTGCTCCAGGGGCGTTGCCCGCTGGCTATGTTGAAACAGGCCGTTGGCCATCCTACGAAAAAACGCAAATTCAAAACTCACGCGTCGCGTTGTGAACTTGCTCACATTAACAATCCGCTAGGCGTTGGATCGGCTTGAAATCATAGGCCGCTGCCATCAGCTGTCAGAACGACTTTGCCTCGTTCCACGCCGTTCTCGACATGCTGGTGAGCTTGACTCAATTGGGAGAAGGGGTAAATCGCATCGATCGTGATTTGCAGTTGTCCTTTCTCTCGCATTTCGATCAGCGTCCGCAGATCGTCCGCGTTGGGCTTTGCCAACATCACCGTTCCTGATTTGGACATCGGCCAAGTTACCAGAGTCATCAACATGCCTTTCGCGTCGGGTTCGGTCGAGACATAGCGTCCGCCGTCGTTGAGCACTTTCTTGACGTCCCAGAATCCCGATTTCCCTGCCGCGTCAAAAATGAGATCCCAACGCTCTTCCGATTCGGTGAAGTCCGTCGTTTCGTAATTGTAAAAGTGGTCCGCGCCGAGCGATCGACAGAATTCCTCGTTGTCGCCACTCGCGACCGCATCGACATGGCAGTTGAATGCCTTGGCAATCTGGACCGCGAACATTCCAACTCCGCCACTCGCTCCGTTGATCAGAACGCGTTTTCCCTCTGCGATGTTTCCATGATAGCGAAGTGATTGCAGGGCGGTTGTTCCGGCCAAGGGAATCGCTGCCGCTTCGTTGAAACTCAGGGAGTCGGGGATCGCTGCGGTCACGTCTACGGCGGCGACCGCGAAATCGGCACTCGCACCACCTCGCATGGTATCGAGAAACGCGATCACCCGATCGCCCACTTCAAAGGGCCCGTCGGACGCGCAATCGGCGATGATTCCCGCGACGTCGTAGCCGGGAACGCGAGGGAACCCGCCCGGCAGCAACCCTTTCATCTCACCACTGCGAATTCGGTAGTCGATCGGGTTCACGCTCGACGCTCGGACATCGATCAGAACCTGACCGGGCAGTCGGTCGGGCAGCGGAACGACGCCCGAGTGCAACACGTTCGGACTGCCATAGTCATCGTAGACGACTGCATTCATCGTCTCACACTTCTTTTCGGTTGCTGACGCACTCATGACGACCTCGTTTTGCGATGTTTCAATTGGATCTCAATGCTCGCAATTCGCGAGCTTTCGAGCTGCTTGTTGACAATGCAAAGCAATTGGTGTTCCGGACTCGCGGAAATTAGTCACAGGCATTCTCCGGGTGAGGCTTCGGATGATCATTCGGAACATTGTTTGCAACGATCAATCCTCGCGTCACCGGCGCGATGCCTTCCCAAACTTCGACGCAGATATACCCAGTAAAAACGGAGATTTTAGATGTCCACCGCTACCGATGAACGCGTTCAGTTGGTCGATCCGAGACAAGCGTATGCGAGGCCGCCCTTCAAAGATCAAGAAGCGATGAAGATGCCGGGCAGCAGCGAGAAAATGAAACCGCAGCCCGATCACGGCGAGGAAAGCTACGAGGGATCGGGCAAGTTGAAAGGCCTGACTGCATTGATCACCGGCGCGGACAGCGGCATTGGTCGCGCGATAGCAATTTGCTACGCCCGAGAAGGTGCGAACGTCGCGATCAATTATCTCTCCGAAGACGCGGATGCGAATCAAACGGCAGAAATCGTCAAGCAAGCTGGCGTCGACGTGTCCGTGATTCGCGGCGATCTTCGCGAGGAATCGTTCTGCAATGATTTGATCGAAAAGACCCACCAAGAACACGGGGCGATCGATATTCTCGTCAACAACGCGGCTTACCAAGAAACGGCCAACGATGTGGACGAGTTCTCGACCGAACTGTTCGATCGCATCTTCAAAACCAATGTCTACGCTCCATTCTGGCTCTCACGAGCCGTGATGAAACATCTCCCACCGGGCGGAAGCATCATCAACACGGCTTCGATCCAAGGCTATGATCCTTCGCCCTACTTGTTGCCATACTCGTCCACGAAGTCGGCCCTGTTGGGCATGACGAAAGGCCTGGCAAAATTGGCAATGGACCACGGAGTGCGAGTCAACGCGGTTGCACCTGGCCCGGTTTGGACACCACTGATTCCAGGATCGATGCCCAAAGACAAGTTCAAAGAGTTCGGGGGGAGCAGTCTGTTCGGACGCCCTGCCCAACCGATTGAACTGGCACCGCTCTACGTCTGGTTGGCCAGCCCCGATGCGAGCTACGTGACCGGTGAAGTCTTCGGATGCACCGGCGGACGCACACCCGTGTGATCCAGCCAGCACAAAGACATGTTACCGACTTACTCCAAAACGCGAGGCAGGCTCACCCATTCAGTGGGCCTGCCCATTTCTTTACTTCGAAGGATCATGGCCCCAATTCTTGAGGCTGTAGCACCAGTCCGTTCCTGAAACATCGCCGTCGGGTTCTTGTGCCACATGCCGCTTGATGTAGCCACAAACCTTTTGCATGTGATCCACTTGTTCGTCAGAGAGATCCGATTTGTTGGTGCGTTTGATCTCGATGATCTTGCGAGCCGACTGGCGACCTACGGACTCATCATCGCCTTCTTTGGTTTGACCAACTGATCTGGACTCGTCCGTTTCCAACCAATTCTCGATCTCTTTGGGTTGCATGTTCACGAGGTCATAGAACTCTTCGTAAATCTCTTCTTGCTTCTCCGATAGGCTGGTGGCCATGATCAAACCTTCCATTGCTGGCTGTGTGTGGTGAAAGAACAAGACGTCTTCCTCGCGGTAGCCGAATGAAATCAGCGATGGGCCAGTTCATTTTCCCGGACGTTCGTCGGGCGTTTGCAGGGAAGCGTAAAAGGTTGCCAGATCAGAACGTTCCTGCTCGGACAACTTGTCTGCGATGGGATGCATCAAGCGTGCCGTTTGAGCCCCACATCGGGCTCGCTTCAGGAATAGTTCCAATTGTCGCTGCAGATACCACTTTGACTGCCCCGCCAAGTTCGGGTATTCATCGCGTCGGTTCTCCGCATCCGGTCCGTGACACTTTTGACAAGAAGGTATCTTTCGTCCCCGATCACCATTCATCGCGAGCTTACGGCCTCGTTCAATCGCAGCGTGATCCGCTACCTCTGCTTCAAGACTGGCAGGCATATTGGTCGAAACCGTTTCGTGATAGTGTTTGGATAGAGCATCCACTTCTTGATCGGTCAGAGCATGACACACCGGCATCATCACACCACTGTTCCGTTCGGAAGATCGGAACGCAAGTAACGACAGCCGGAGATAGCCTTCCCCTTGACCGGTCAGATGCGGAACTTGTTTGCCCGCACGGCTGGCTCCGTCCACGCCATGACAATCAACGCAAGCTTGAAGGACAGGCAACTTCGCGAGTGCCGCCAAGTCGCTTTCTGATCGTTCCGTATCAAAGGTTTCGCGATTCTCTTCCAAAGATTGTCGCAGGTGGGCGACCACCGGCCAGATCTCATCACTTCGCGTTGGAACGGGCCAAGCGGGCATGCCAGCGAACTTGATTCCGTGCTGGATGATGTAGTGCAACTCCCTCGGTTCCTTCTCAAGCAGCGATCGGTCCAGCCTCGGTGGTGTCGGCGTCATCCCCTTGGCAACTGGCGGCTGTTCTTGCCCCGGCAAACCGTGACAGAAACGGCAGTTCGTTTTATAGATCTCGGCTCCCAATCTCGCGTCCATCAGGCCACTGTCTTCTGGTGGCTGAGTCCCACGAGAGTGAAAACTCACCGATCGGTCGCTCGCGAAGTTGAGAAACCAACGTGTGATCTGCCAGTGACCACTGCTGGCCTTGACCGGAACCACTCCGCTCACCAAGACAACTGTTCCCAGAATCCCCAAAACGCAACACGCGATCAAGACTCGCTTCCAAATCAACAACATGAGCCCGCACCATCGATTTGCGTTGAAAGGTGAAATCCAGAATCATTCATGAGGTGCACTCCCGAAATGTCGCTGGAACGATGCAGGAGCAAGTCGCGACGAAAGCTTCTCGCCATCGCCGACCAAATCCTTCGTGAGCCAGAGACCGCCGGCCAAGAATGCGATCCCGCCAACCACCAGCATCACCGCTCCGCCAAGGTGTTGGTCCGTGATTGGTTCCAGCCACACCGAATGATGGTGTGAATAGAGCAATCTCGGCGAAAGCGTCAGCAAGGCACCAAGCAACGTCATGTGCATGGAAGTCAGCAACAACCCAATCACCCCCGCACCGCTGCGAGATGGCGAACGCGGTGCCGAGCCTCCAAACGCCGAGATCCACACCCACACTCCAGCCGCCAGAAACATGGATTGCTCGATTACGAAACCCAGCAATGAGTGACGAGCAAAGTGATGCAGCCCCGGCGCGTGCCACGCCCATACGATCAACAGCTCACCCACCGAAGCTGGGATCGGCGAAAACAAACTCGGCACTTTCCGAACAGGATCCAATCGCGTCCCGGAGGCGGCGATCGCGAGCAACGGAGACGCAACGGCTACGACCGCCATGTGCAACGTCATGTGAGCGGCAAAGGAGACTTGTGCGAGTTCAGGCAACGGCCCCAACCACGCAAGTCCGAGCACCAACCAGCCGAGATTCCACATCCAAAGTTTCATCAGTCACAACTCCCCACCAAGACGAACACCAAAACGGTGAACAAAGTCGCCACGACGCTCAGTGCTGACAGCAAGAACGCGGTGAAGCCAAAGAAGTGCGTTCGGTCCGTGGGATCGTCAAAGTCAAACGGAACAGGTGGATCGCCGCGTCGAAAGTTGCGATAGCTCGAGTAGCCAACCCAGATGATCATTGGCAGGGCGATCGCCGTGTAGATCCCGACGGATATCTGAAGAGGGCGAAGGTTTCCCTCGCCGATCTTTTCGCACCAGACCGCAGCGGTGATGTAGCACGCCAAGAAATGAATGGCCCACACCGTGGGAGAGATCGCGATCCACCACAAACGCTTCTTCATCGGGCGTCGTTGCCCGTGATCATGAAGTGGTACCGGTTGCTGGTTCATGCTCTCACTCATCAGGCCACCCAAGGAAAGAGAGCCAGCACCGACCCAGTGATCGCAACGGTCAGCATAAGGAAGTGCCAACCCAAGGTGACGTTGACGATGTCCGCATCATGCTTCGCATCCATCTTTCCAAACAGACGCCGGGCGATGCAGTAAACCAACATCGTGGCACCAAGAGCTAAATGCACCACCGTCCACAACACCAACACGCCGGTCGTTGAGCTGTACACGTGCACGGTCGGATCCATGCCGTTGGAATACGGGCCCCAAACAAGTGCCGCACCCGACGCGACGGTCACTGCGACCGCCAACAGACTCGATGAATAAAAGCCGACCGAATGATCCTCGCGATTCAGACGACGAGCCATCACGACCGCGCACCACGCGACGACGGCCAGCCCCACGGACACCAAGGGCCAGATCGTTCCGGCACCAACAACCGGTTCGCCGTTCCATTGTTCCGGCGGAAAGTCTTCGTGCACGGTCCAGTAGAAGAAGTAGCCAAACACCAGCGAAATGAACGCTGTCATGTCGCCCAGCATTGTGATGAACATCGCCCACCAACCCACCGCCGCAGGCCCTGAAACATACAGCGGCAACGATTGGCCCAATCCAACCGGCTTGGTTTCCTTTTCAGGAATCTCCGCGGTCCCGGTCCACAACCAAGTCACGATGGTCGCGAACGAGAGCACACTGCAACAACCGGCCGGGATCCACCAGTGATAAGTTGAAAAGATGAAGACTCCACCGGTGAACACCGCCGCCCAAAACGGCAAGAACGATGGTCCCGGAACCCGCAAGCACTGCATCAACTCCGCATCCACCGCACTGGTCACCAACGTCTCTCGTCGTCCTTCCTCCGCATCGGGCAGATAGAAGTTGCCGGCATCAATGTCGGCCAGCAGGTTCTCTTGTTCCCACAGCGGGTACCGCGAATTGATGATCGGAATCGAGCGAATCCCCCAGGGCTGGTCCGGGACCTCACCGCTCCATTCCAGCGTTCCCGCATTCCAAACGTTCCGCGGCACCAACGGCTGCTTGCCTTTGGGGCGAAAAACATCCCAGAGCAGAACCAGGAAACCGGTTCCCAAAGCAAACGCACCAATCGACGAAATCAGGTTGGGCCCTTCGAACCCCATTCCACCCGGGAAGGTGTAGACGCGGCGAGGCATCCCCAACAATCCCGCGATGTGCATCGGAAAGAACGCCACATTGAATCCGATCAACATCAACCAAAACGTGATGTTGCCCAACCGCTCTGAAAGTTGCTTGCCGGTTACAAACGGGTAGTAGTAATAGAACCCGGCGACGATTGGAAAGATCGTGCCACCGATCAACACGTAGTGCAAATGTCCGACGATGAAGTAAGTGTCGTGGGCTTGGTAATCAAACGGAGCGATCGCGACCATCACACCTGTCAGCCCGCCAATGATGAACGTCGCCAACCCGGCCAGGACGAATTTCAGACAGACGTTGCGCTGAACACGTCCAACCAACAGCGTCGCGATGAAGCAGAAAATCTGCACGCCGGTCGGAATTGCCACGGCCTCGGACGCAGCGGAGAAGATCCCGATCGAGATCCCCGGCAATCCGGTCGTGAACATGTGATGCACCCACAACCCGAAACTCAGGAACCCCGTCCCCACCGCGGCCAACACGATCCACCCGTAGCCAGCCATCGGCGTGCGAGCGAACGTGGGAACCATCATCGCGACCAATGCGATGGAAGGCAGAAAAACGATGTAGACCTCGGGGTGTCCAAAGATCCAAAACAAGTGCTGCCACAGCATTGGGTCTCCACCCCGCTCGACATCGAAGAACGGCCAATCCATGGCCCGCTCCAGTTCCATCAGCAGATCGCCGGCGATCAATGGCGGAAACGCGAACAGGATCATCACCGCCACCACCAGGATGTACCAAGCGTAAAGCGGGATCAGATTCAATCGCATGCCAGGCGGACGGCACTTCAATGCGCCAACAATCAATTCAACTGCTGCGGCAATCGATGCGATCTCGATGAACGAAAGCCCCAGCAACCAGATGTCAGGCCCGATGCCGTCTTGGTACTCCGTCGTCATCGGCGGATACATGAACCAACCACCGCGAGGTCCAACGCCAAAGAACAGCGAACCGCACACGAACACGCCGCCGATCAGAAAGCACCAATAGCCGTACGCCGACAACCTCGGAAACGGCAGGTCTCGCGCGCCCAGCATCTCGGGAAGCAACATGATCGAGATGGCTTCTAAGATTGGCACCGCAAACAAAAACATCATCACGCTGCCGTGCATGGTGAAGATTTGGTTGTACTGGTCGGGAGTCAACCAATCGTTGTCGGGCACCGCCAATTGCACCCGCATGATCAGCGCCAACACCCCGCCGAACAAGAAAAACGCGAACGCGGTGAGCGTGTACCACAAACCGACTTCGCTGTTGTTGACTGCCGACCAATAGCGCCATCCCTTGGGAGTTTCCCAGGCCTTCAACAATCGATCCGCTCGCGGGTCGTTCATTTCAAGTCCCCCAAGTACAGAGACAACGCTCGCAACTCGTCAGGACTCAGCGTTTCAAAGGCGGGCATCTCCACTCCGGGTTTGACTTGATGTGTCTCAGCAATCCAACGAATCAAGTTGTCAGAATTGTTCGGCAGCACCGACGCCCCGATGCTGCGTCGACTGCCAAAGTGTGTGAGTTCAGGTCCCACCACCCCGTCGGCCGATGTCCCACGAATCGCGTGGCAGGCACCACAACCGGCCGCCTCGAATATCTGTCTTCCTTCGCTTGCCGCTTCTGATCCTTGCACCACTGGCTTCTTCAATCGTGACAGCCATGCGTCATAGTCTTCGCGTGATTCAACAATCACATCAAACGCCATTTGCGTATGAGCCTCGCCACAGTATTCGGCACAAACACCGCGATAGGTTCCAACGCGATTGGGCACTAACTTCAAACGATTTTCGCGGCCGGGCATCATGTCGACTTTGCCGCCGAGAGCTGGAATCCAAAACGCATGGATCACGTCTTCACTCGTCAGCTTGAACTCGACTGGTTCGTTCACCGGCAAGTGGATCTCATTAGCCGTTTCCACCTTCGTGCCGTTTGGCAGTCGATAGACAACCCGCCACCACCATCGAACTCCCGCCACTTCGATCACCTGACTTCCTTCGGGCGCTGGTCGTTGCAATTCCGGCAACATGGCCAGCCCGTAGGTCAGCAAAGCCGTCAAAACGATCGTCGGAAAGACCGCCCCACCACCGATCACGAGCAGTCGAGTTGTCTTTTGATCGTGACGCCCCGGAACCAAGATCGCGTAAATCGCTAAACCAACGACGATCAACCAAATCAGGATTCCGCCGACGACCATCACCCAAAACAGACTCGCGATCGAATCGGCACCAGTGCCAGCGGGATCGAGAGCGGACTGAGATGGACTGGGGATCATCAGCTTGGTTGGTAAATGCTCAGCGGGCGCTCAATTCGTCCATCGATCCGGCGAATGGACCACGGGCAACATGGACCTATATTTGGCTTGCCCTACAGCCACGCGGATGAGCAACCCGCATGCCACGAAATTTCGACACAACAGCGACAACCACCCAGATAGCCAAATGGCACTCGCGTCGGGCATGCATTTTGCTTCGGTGGGACGGCCATGTTAGACAGCCTCGATGTATCTCAGTTGCAGACGATTGCTACCGCGGGAGGCCTGGGCGCGTTGCTCGGGATCGAACGCGAATTCGCTCGCAAACCCGCCGGTATCCGGACGCACATCTTCGTGTGCGCAGGGTCATCGATGATGATGCTGCTTGCCCAAGAAGCACTGAATCACTTCCAATTTCGGGAACCGGATTCAATGCTCAGTTCCGATCCAATTCGGGTGCTGCAAGCGATCGTCGTGGGCATCAGCTTCCTAGGTGCCGGAACAATCGTCCACCAAAAGGGCGAACAGGTCGAAGGCCTGACAACAGCAGCGAGCATCTTCCTTACCGCTGGAATCGGAGTCGCGACGGCTGTCCAGCGAGTCGCACTGGCAACGAGTGTCGCCCTCGCGGCCGTGTTCGTGCTGCTCGCGGTGGGCTTCGTCGAGAATCGCATCGCTTGGTGGTTGAACCGAAACTGCGATGCGACATCACCAAACGACCGTGATGAGCCCAACGATCGTGCTGAATGAGACTGGTCAGCTCCATCATGCTAGCGACCGCTAATGATGGGAAGGTTGCTGACGTTGCCCGCGATGCTGACGAACCAGCCGATAGACCCAGATGGCGAACATCAGTGCGATCACTCCCGAGCTCACCCAGCTGAGCGGACCGGCAAGATCGCTGTAGTTTTTGCCCAACCACAATCCGATGCTTGTGAGCAATGCCGTCCAAGCGACCGTCCCGATGGCGGTGTAGATCGAGAATTTTGCTGGTGCCATATTCGCGAATCCGGCCGGAACACTGATCAGCGTCCGTAGTCCCGGGATCATTCGACACCCCAACACGGCAGCCGCGCCCCAATTTTCAAACCAACGATCGACTCTGTTGATATCGTCCCGGCTGATGGTCAACCATGCACCATGATCATCCACCCAAGTTGCCAGACGTTCTTTTCCGATCCGGCGAGCAAGCCAGTACCAGGCCCAGGCTCCAGCGAAAGAACCCAAGCTGCCAGCGATCACCACGACAATGAATGACGCATTCCCTTGGCTCACGGAATAACCCGCCCACGGCATGACAAGTTCGGACGGAATCGGTGGGAACACGTTCTCAATCAACATGAGCGCACCAACACCGAAGGCACCAAAGTCTTCCAGAATTGTTTTGATCCACTGTTCCATGATTGATCAAGATTTATCGGTGAGAATGGTTCTTAGAAGCTGATTTGTCGTCCATCAGAGAATCGCTCGTGCAACCAACGGCTGGTCGCGATCATCTTCAAGGTAACACTCAATCTCGAAACTGAGATTGGTTTCGGAAGGAAGTACACCCCCACGTAACGTCGTGCCTTTCGAGCAATGGACTTGTCTGCCAACGTGCTGGTCACGATCACCGGCATCGTGGCGATACGTTGATCCTTGGATCGTCGCATCGCGTCGACCAAATCGAAGCCGGTCCAATTTGGCATTTCGATGTCAGTGATGACCGCATCAAACGACTGTTTGGACAACAGGTCGAAGGCTTCGGAACCATCGGAAGCTTGAGCACTGTCCACTTGCCGGTCTTTCAAGACACGCGACAGGATGGTCCGCATCACCGCAACATCGTCGACAACAAGGACGTTCCGCATGCCGATCGTTGGCAGCGGCAACTCTTCAGCAAGCTGGACATTGAGTTCAACCATCATCCCGGTCCTTCTTCTGATGATTGAGCAACAAGGCCGAGCAATCGTATTCCAGAACGCCCCCGATCAACTCCATCGGCAAAGACAACTCTTTTGCAAGCTCGCTGGCCTTCAATCCCATCGAGCTGAAGTTTGCTGTTTCGATCGTCGCAGCAGTCGCCCCGAAAGCAACTCGCTCGATGCCGGCCAATCCAATCGCGGAAAGGCACATCGGACAGGGTTCACCGGTGGAAACAAGCCACAAACCGGAGAGATCCACTTCGCCCAATTTCTTCGAAGCCTTCCCAATTGCGAGAACCTCCGCGTGAGCAGTCGGGTCGCATCGCGAAACTACTTGGTTGTAGGTAACCGCAATCTGCTTCCCACTTTCGGTGAAGACACCTGCACCGAATGGGTGTTCTCCCTGAGTCACTCCCTCGATCGTCACGGTGACAACAGCCTTCATCCAAAGACAAAGCATTTCGTTGGTGACAGTGAGGGACTTGGACATAACAGGGACTACTAAAAGGAGGGGATACGATTAGGCAGTGAACGCAACTGTCATGCCGCAACCGATCGAGGCGCTCAAATCGCACGTTCACCGATCGCTGGAAACCGCACTGACGATTGGATTATTCAGTTCATGAGCACTGCGATCGAAATCTTCGTTGCCAAGCGGGTCGCGTGGACTGGTCGGATTCCATTCCGCTAGCCGTTTGGGCGTTAGCCCCGGTTGTCCGCAAGAACTGTGGCTGGCGCTCAACGGTTCCAACACGCCAAGTCGCTCGCGCACCTGCTTACGACGCTCGGAATTCATTTTTCGGGCTGATTGGCCGGCAATGGTTCGTGCCGAGTAGGCGTGATTCCACCAGGGTGCTCCACGTAGATCTTCTCCCCACAATTCGGACATGCGGGGACGCGGTCGTCCACATGTTTCCCGCAACTGGGGCACGGAGTCTTGTTCAAAGGCGCGGTGTCTTGCTTGGAATCCGGCATGGTTGGTGTCCATTGGGTCATGAGTTGGTAACGAACTGTCGGCTTCGACATCCCCGCTTCAATAACTCGGGAAGTGGCCCAACCAAATCAATCGATCGAGCCACCGACTTTTCAACCGCAATTGGTGAGCCAATCTCAACGAGAGAGTTTTGGCCCATCGTTTGCTTCACCTCTCAATCGCTTCCATTCCTCAATTGGATCGAAGCTCGAAATGAACCACCCACTTCACGCAAGACGGTCTGAATTACCCATGAGCCAAAAATTCCAAGTGAATCAATACGTCGAGTGGAACTACGGCGGAGGCTCAGCCAAAGGGCAGATCAAGGAGTCATTCAAAGAAAAGGTGACCAAAACAATCAAAGGCAATGACGTCACGCGTAATGCCAGCGACGACGAACCTGCGTACTACATCGAGCAAGAAGACGGCGACCATGTTTTGAAAAGCGAATGCGAACTGAAGGACGCATAAGCGACTTCGCCAAGCTTTCAAAGCTCAGTGGAACTCCGACCGCGTATCCGCATCATCTGGAAACAATTTCATGAATCGCAAAGCAATCATCACCGGTGGCAGCACCGGCATCGGCCGCGCAACAGCGGTTGCCCTGGCTCGCTCCGGACACGACGTCGGCATCACCTACGCCCATGGCGAAGAAGATGCAAAACAGACCGCTGAAATGGTTCGAGCCGAAGGTCGTGCGTGCGTCATCAAGCAACTAAACCTATCAACACCCGAAACCGCGAATCCTGTTGTTGACGAGTTGGTTGATGAATTGGGTGGCCTGGACGTATTCGTCAACAACGCGGGGATGATGGTCAATCAAACGATGCCAGATCTCGACGTCGAAACTGCTCAGAAGATCTTCAACGTCAATACGATTGGTGCCACGCTAGCGATCCAGCGAGCAGTGCGTCACATGTTGCCCGGCGGCCTGGAAGGCGAACCGAAAACAACGCATGGCCGAATCATTGTCGTCACCAGCGTTCACGAAGCGATCGCTAGCCCGGTCGATACCCTGTACACGATGACCAAGCACGCCCTGGGCGGCTTGGTGAAGTGCCTGGCTTTGGATCTAACGCCGCTCAACATCACTGTCAACTCAGTGGCGCCGGGCGAAATCGCAACGCCAATGAATGACATGGATGCGGATGACGCAAAGAGTTCGCCGCGGGAAGCGATCCCGGTTCGCCGGGTTGGTCATCCCGATGAAGTCGCTGCGGTCATCAACTTTCTGGTTGGTGATCAAGCAGGCTTTGTCACCGGCGCTCGCTGGCCGATCGACGGCGGATTCGAAGCCGCCGCACCGCTCGCAGCAACTGCCTTCCGCGAAGATTACCTGGCTCAATAGCCACCAAGAATCGAACGACTAACTAACGCGCGGCGTCAACGCCGCAACTACTTACCAACGAGAGCGAAAGATGTCTACCACGACCGCAACTCAATTCAAACGGGACATTCTGCAGGACGAGACGACTTCCGAAGTCACTGCCATTCTGCAGGAAAACCTGACCAACTTGATCGACCTTGCCTTGCTGATGAAGCAAGCCCACTGGAACGTTGTTGGCCCGAACTTCCGCAGCATTCACTTGCAACTCGATGAAATCATCGAAACCGTGCGTGCAGGCAGCGACGAAGTGGCCGAGCGTATCGTGACCCTCGGTGTCTCCGCTGATGGCCGTGTTTCGACTGTCGACGCGGACAGCAAGGTTGAGACCTACCCAGCTGGCTTCGTCAAAGTCTCAGAAACAATTTCACGAGTCGCCGATGCGGTCAAGCAAGTCATCGACTCGCTTCGGTCTGCCATCGAGCGACTCGGTGACCTGGACGCGATCAGCGAAGACATGCTGATCGCAATCTCGGGCGAGCTTGAAAAGCATCTTTGGATGCTTCAAGCCCAGGAAGCTTGACCAATTTGAATTGGGCGTCTCATCCGCAACCGGATTTCTCCCGAATTCAAACAAACCACCGAACCCTTAAAGAGAGAAAATAGAGATGTTGATTCCAATCATTGGCTGGATCGTTTTCGGACTGATCGTCGGTGCCATCGCCCGTTTGATTTATCCCGGTCGTCAGGACCTGGGACTGATCAAGACCACTCTGCTTGGCGTTGTCGGCTCATTCGTCGGTGGCTTCATTGCCTACCTGCTGTTTGGCGGTTCGGCGATGCAAGCATCTGGCTGGATCGGTTCCATCGTCGGTGCCGTTGCCGTGCTGGCCATCGCACTGCGGGTAAATCACACACCACCGCAAACCCATACACACTGATTGAAACGTCAATCAGAGCATTCGACGAATGCACCAAAGCAAAAAGCGAGAGGTTCACGCCTCACGCCTTTTTTTGTGGACTTGCTCGACAAGCCCTCTTTGGCCCCTCGTTTGCGTCTCTTTGATCCCGTTCGCAAATCGACTCCATCAAAAGGTACGAAAATGAATACTCATAAAAAGCTGATCGAACTCATTCAAGACTTTGATACCGCGATGCTGATTACGAAGGCAGATGACGGCGGTTTGGACGCTCGCCCTATGGCGATCGCGGAAGCCACTGACGACGGCCAAGTGTGGTTCGTTACCAATCGGAACTCTGGCAAGATCGCCGAGCTGATGTTGGACCGCGACGTGGCCGTGACAATGCAGGGTTCCAACAAGTTTGTCACGCTCGCCGGCAAGTGCCGAGTCACCGATGATCGCGCCAAGCTGGATCAACTTTGGAAGGAAGCTTGGAAGGTTTGGTTCCCAGAAGGCAAGAACGATCCAAACATCACCTTGCTTCGCGTTGAGCCGGAACGTGGAGAGTATTGGGACAACAGCGGCTTCACCGGGATCAAGTATCTGCTGAGCGCGGGCAAGGCTTATGTCCAAGGCGAACGAGCCGAGACCGACAAAGACATCAACGCCACCGTCTCGCTTTGAAGATAGCGTCAAAGATTCACAGAGAGATCAATCAAAAGAGCGCGATGATGATTCATCGTGCTCTTTTTGTATGATACGTGTCCTCCAGATTCAGGAAGCTAAGCCAAACACAACCGCACACCAAGTTCCACCCCATGGGACAGCCCCCCATGCTCCTTTCGAATCAAGAGGTTGAGCCGTCAATGAGGTTTCAACGCATGTAGGATGTAGGATGGGCACTCCTGCCTTTTTATACCCCACATCTCGAAACACCAAAGATTAGTGTCCGATCAGAGTGGATTAGTGTTCCACCAGAGCGGTCAAGGGAACACTAATCGCCGCTAATCAAACACTAATGATTCCTCGGCAAGGGATGTTTAGCCTTAAACCGCTTGTATTCCCAACGCAAGCGGCTCCCAAAAGATGTGGGGTACAAAAAGGCACTCCTGCCCGTCCAAGTTGCGGATGTCGGCCAAGAGTGGCCAACCTACAACACAATCGACTCGCCCGTTGCCAAAGGGCGAGGTTCGCAGGACGTCACGATCACGGCACTTTAAAACTGCACGACCTCTACATAGACCAGGAACAGCATGAGTGGTGAATCCTTCTCCGATCGTTCGGTCCCATCCGACGAACACACAACCCGGCGTGGATTCATGAAGGGAACCGTAGTCGTGGGAGCGGCGGCGATGACGAAACCCCTGATTGCGGCACCGAGTCCCAAAGAAGAACCGATTCCCATCATTGATTGCCATATCCATCTCTTTGACGCAACGCGTCCACAGGGTGCACCCTACGTTGGTCCCGGCGGCGATTCTCCCACCACCGCCCTGCCGGCTGACTATCGCAAACTTGCTGTTCCGCTGGGAATCACTGGTGCAATCAAGGTCGAAGCCAGTCCGTGGGTGGAAGACAATCTGTGGGCACTGCAAGTCATGCAGCCCGACGACATGATGCTGGGACTGGTCGGCAATCTACGGCCAGAGAAACCGGACTTTGGTGAACTTCTCGTTCGACATGCGAAGAACCCTCTGTTTCGAGGCATCCGCTACGGAACCCTGTGGGGCTACGATCTGACGAAGATGATCGAGGACGACGTGTTCATGAAAGGGATGCGTTTGATGGTGGATCTCGATCTTTCGCTGGATGTTGCCAACCCATCCGTGCGATTGCTGGAAGCGGTCGTGAAGCTGAACGAACGTCTGCCAGACTTGCGCATCGTCATCGATCACCTGCCACGATTGGAACCAACCGCCGCCAACCAAGTGGCTTACGACAACGTTCTGAAAGACTTGCACCATCGAACGAATGTCTTTGTCAAACTCTCGGGCTTGATTCATCGCGTCTCAGGCAAGATCGTGAAAGATCTGGAGGTGCATCGTCCAGGACTGGATCGACTGATCGAGGTGTTTGGAGACGATCGAATCCTCTTTGGCAGCGACTGGCCCAACAGCGACCGAGCGGCTCCTTTGGATGAAGTTGTGGGCATCGCGAAAGAATACTTTGCTGATAAACCACGTGAGCTCCAGGAAAAGTACTTCTGGAAGAACTCCCTCGCGGCCTACAAGTGGAAGCCGCGAGAAGATCTTCAAAAAGGCGTCGTTGACTAGCATGCTGGTGCGGCTGCCGCCGCCCTTCCCGTTCTTGGCCCATCTCCCATTCAAATATTTTGTATGAAGACAACTGCCTGCCTGTTGCTGGCCCTTCTGACCATGTCGAATATCGCGTACAGCGATTGGGATCTCCACGTCGCCGCTGATGCGACTGCTGGTGGTGACGGAAGTGAGCCCCGCCCCTTTCGATCCCTGACCGAAGCCCGCGACGCGATCCGCAAACTCCGGATTGATCGACCAAGTGAATCCGCTCGTGTTCTCGTAGGAAATGGTCGCTATGAAATCACTCAGCCGTTGACGTTTGAAGTCGGCGATGGAAACGTGACTTACGAAGCCGCACCTGGGACAAACCCGGTGATCTCAGGAGGTCGTCTGATTTCAGCTCACTGGTCCGAAGGCGAAGGAAGCACCTGGACGACGCAGCTTCCGCCGGAATGGCGTTTCGAACAGATGTGGGTCAACGGGAAGCGGGCTGTGAGAGCACGCGAACCGGACAATTTTTTTCACTACATGGTTGGATGCCGAGAACAACCGATTGACGGCGGCAGGCGTGCTCGACAGACAATCTCAGTACGTCCAGAAGACATTGCCAGCCTGGAAGGACTCACTCCGGAAGAGATTCGTGACGTCCAAATCCTGGCGTTTCACAAATGGGATACCACCCGCCGATTTCTTGAGAGCGCCGATGCGAAGAACGGCCAGCTGTTCATCTCAGGGAGGAAGATGAAAAGTTGGAACCCGCTGACACGCAACACGGGTTACGTCCTTGAAAATTTTGCCGCGGCACTCGACGAACCGGGTGAGTTCTTCTTGGCATCGGGAGGAACACTCAGCTACCAACCTCGTGCGGGTGAATCGATGGAGGATGCTGAGTTCATCGTTCCCGTCTGCGAGAAGCTGGTTGTGATCCAGGGCGACGCGGCGAACGATCAGTTCGTTGAAGGCCTGGAATTTCGCGGCATCGCGTTCCGACATTGCGGCATGCTCACGCCGCGGTCCGGCTTTGATCCATCCCAAGCGGCCTCTCCGATTGAGGCCGCGGTGCAAATCGACGGCACGAAAAACGTCGTGTTCGATCATTGCGAGATTGGTCACACCGGTGGGTATGGCATTTGGTTCCGCAAGGGCTGTACGGGAGGCCTCCTGAGGCAGTGCTTCGTGCACGACTTGGGCGCAGGCGGAGTGCGTGTTGGTGAAACAAGAATTGCATCGAACGAATCCGAATGGACTCACGACATCGTTGTCGACAACAACGTCATCTACGATGCCGGGCATCTCTTTCCATGTGCGGTCGGCGTTTGGATTGGCAACAGTGCTGACAACGAAGTCACGCACAACGAAATTTCGAACATGTACTACACCGGCATCTCGGTCGGTTGGCGTTGGGGATACGATCGAAGTCTGGCATCGGGAATTCGAATCGAAAACAACCACATCCACCACCTCGGCAAAGGCTGGCTCAGTGACATGGGCGGCATCTACACACTGGGGCCGTCGCCGGGCACCGTGCTGCGAGGCAATCGAATTCACGACATCGAGTCATGGGGATACGGAGGTTGGGGGCTGTACAACGACGAAGGCAGCACCGGCATTTTGCTGGAAAACAACCTCGTTTATCGCACCAAGTCCGGCGGCTATCACCAGCACTACGGACGCGAAAATGTGATTCGCAACAACATCTTTGCATTCGGTCGCGAATACCAGATCCGGCGAACTCGAGTTGAAAAGCATCTTTCCTTCACCTACGAGCGGAACATCGTTCTGTGGGATTCCGAGAAATTGTTTCATGGCAACTGGGGCGATGACGGCGTTGAAATTGGTGGCAACCTGTATTGGCGAATGGGCAAGCCGGTTGAGCTTGGAAAGGCCGATACAAGCGACAGTTCAATCGTTGCGGATCCGCTGTTCGTCGATCCGTTGAGCGATGATTTCCGGTTTGCAGACCCAACGGTCGCGAAAACGATTGGCTTCCAGCCATTCGATGCATCGCAAGCAGGCGTCTATGGTGACGAAGCATGGAAAGAACACGCCAAGTCGCTTCCGTTGCCAGAAATGCGTCAGGCACCTCCCCCGCCGCCGCTCACCTTTCGCGAAGACTTTGAATTCGGCGATCGGCCGGTTGGCTCATCCGTTTCGGTCACGCCGGAACTCGGTGGAATCCAGGCGATCGAGTCACCGGTGGCAAGAAGCGGGACCAAGGTCTTGCAGTTCACCGACACACCCGGTCAGAAGCATCGTTACTATCCGATGATGACTCTCAGCCCCAAGCACAGCGAAGGCACGACGAGTTGCCAGTTCGCGATCCGACTGGGAGAGAACTCTGTGTTCCAGCATGAGTGGCGAGATTCCAGCCACCCTTACCGAACTGGCCCCAGCCTGTGGTTTGAAAACGGCAAGCTACGTTCTTCAAATCGCGTTCTGACGGAACTCCCGATCAACGAGTGGATTCTGATCGCGGTCACTGCGAAACTGGGAGAGGATGCGGGCGATTGGAGCGTCTCGGTATCGATCCCCAATCAGCCGACGAAAACGATTGACCAGTTGCCGCTCGTGAGCGACAAGTGGAACCAACTCGACTGGTTGGGTTTTGTGAGCCAAGCGGACACCGATGCGGTGGTTCTTCTCGACGACCTGCAATTGACTCGTAAGGAGTGAGCAATGATCCAGTCGCCCAACGGCACCCGAGCCCGTTGACGTTCACCGCTTTGCGAATTTGCAGAAAAGCGTGGCGCTGTTCAGCGAGGACTCGTTGGCAGCTTCAACCTGCAAATCCGGAAGTTACGTCATTCAACTCGTCGTTGACGGGTGCATGATCGAAAATCGAAATGCAATCAAGAATTTTGGGCTGCCTGACCGGATTGATGCGGCTGTACTGGATGCGGCAGAAGGCGAGAGCCTTTCACGCTAATTTTTAAGCACAACTAGGTTGAGACATCAGCCATCGCTTGGAAACGTGTCATGGTTTGTCGACTCATTGTCGTCATTCTCGCAACAACTATTGGCTCGCCTCGCTCACGCTGCCATGACCCGTATCAACACCAACGTTTCGTCGTTGGTCGCCCAAAATCGCTTGGCGTCCAGCAACAACGACTTGCAGCAGTCGCTCACGCGTCTGTCAACGGGATTGCGAATCAACAAAGGTTCGGAAGACCCAGCCGGTGTTTTGGCCAGCGGAGCTTTACGGGCGGAGATCACCGGACTGACCAAAGCGATTAGCAACACGACACGTGCCAGTCAGATCATCAGTACCGCCGACGCAGCGCTCGGCCAAGTCGGAAACCTGCTCAATGACATCCGCGGGTTGGTCGTGGAAGCGGCCAACACCGGCGGGCTTTCAAACGCTGAGATTGCTGCCAATCAACTGCAGATCGACTCGTCGCTCGAGGCCATCAATCGGATCTCTCAAACGACCACCTTTCAAGGTCGAAAGTTGCTCGACGGTTCGCAAGACTACGTCAGCACGCTCTCAACCACGCCTGGGGTTGCTGACTACGCGATTGACCAAGCGAATCTCGGCACGGCGGGCAGCGTGGACGTGGAAGTCAACGTTGCGGCCGCTGCGACGAAAGCAGACATTGCCATCGATGCGGGCGCGTTTGATCCGCCTCTGGATGGTGATGCGGTTGCGACAAGCAAGCTCGAAACCAACACGTACTATCATGCGGTGCTGAACGACAGTGGTATCCGTATCACTGGCGATTTCGACTCGGTTCAATTCATCGACGACGGCAACTTCAACAGCCTTCCCGCAGCATCGATCAATGATGGCGTTTTAACGCTACGTTATGACTCATATGATCAGCCGCACAGCATCGCTTTCAGTGCATCAGCGATCAACAGTCTGCCCGGCATCGAGGCCAATTGGGAGGGAGGGCCGTTCGAGAATACACAGCAAACAGGAGTCGTCCGGCCGGTTCACGCTGGGATCGAAGTTGCGCGCAGTGACGGCGGCAACATCGCGATCTCGTATACCGACTCGGATCAATCCGCGACCACGGCGTCCTACGATGAACAGACCAACACCGTTAACATCGCTTTGGGTACCGACGAGACATCCAAAGGGTTCGTCGACATTGCTCAGCTGGTCAACGACATTCCGGCACTTTCCGATGGCACCGAACTGACCGCGACGGTGATCGACAGCGATGGAGAAGAAACCACCGGACCGTCACAACGCCTGAACCTGACCGCGGATGATTTCAATCCTAACACCACCAATTTCGAGCCCAAACTAAACGGAGATCTCATCTTCGAACTGAAAGGAAGCAAGGGCAGCGAAACCTTTCAGTTCTCCGGTGGTGCGACCGCTCTTCAAATTGCCGACGCGGTCAACTTGGTCAGCGATTCAATCGGGGTGGTTGCTAGCACAGAGAATGGGCTCAACTTCACGAGCCAAGACTACGGCAGCGGGGAGTCCGTCGAAATCGAAGTGATTGGTGAAGGCGACGGAGGCGCGTTTGAAAGCAATCTGAGTGAAACGCTTGCCCTTGGAAGCGACGTCGAAGCAACCGTCAACGGAGTGAAGGCTGGTGGAAGCGGAAACAAACTCGCGATCAACACCGCCACGTTGGACCTGTCCATCACCGTTGAAGACGGTAGCAGCACCAATTTCAGCTTCAACATCACCGGCGGAGGAGCCACGTTCCAGCTTGGACCGGGTGCGACCAGCACGCAGCAAGCGTCACTTGGAATCGGAAGTGTCTCGACAGGAAAACTCGGCGGCAGTGCGGGGCGTCTTTACGAGCTTGGCAGCGGACAATCCATGTCGCTGACGAACGATGTTCACGGTGCGGCCAAGGTCATCGACGAGGTCATGGAGAAAGTCTCGAACATGCGCGGGCGATTGGGATCGTTCCAAACCACAACCCTGCAAAGCAGCCTTGTCTCGCTGAGTGAAACAAAAGCGAACCTTCAAGAAGCGATGTCATCCATCAGCGATGCCGACTTCGCCCAAGAATCAGCCAACCTGACTCGCGCGCAGGTACTCGTTCAATCAGGCACCAACGTGCTTTCACTGGCCAATCAAAACCCGCGAAACGTTTTGTCACTATTGGGCTAGCGAGATCGCAAGTTTGGCGAGCGTTGAGCACCAATTCAATCAGCTTTCCAGCCAATCTTCGACGTAAAGCTGCTTGATCCACAGCATGCTGACCGCGAACATTGGCGTCGCGAAAACGATGCCCCAAAATCCAAAGATCAAGCCTCCGATGATCTGAGCCAGAATCACCATTGCCGGTGGCAGCTCGACTTGATGTTCCTGAACCATCGGTGTGATGAGATAGCTTTCAATGGTTTGGATCACAACGTAGAGAGCCAGAACGCTGACGAGCGCTGTCGATCCTTGTTGCGACGCCAGCAGCAACGCGGGCACGACTGCGGCGATGCCACCAATGTTGGGAATGAACGTCACCAAACCAGCGAACACGCCCAGTTCCAGTGGCATCGGAACACCAATCACTGCCAAACCGATCCCGAACACGATTCCAACCAAAGCCATCGCGATCAAACGCCCGATCATCCATCGCCACAACATCGTGGAGGATTCGGTCAACAGATTCGATGTCTCTTCTCGCCAACCGGTCGGGAGCAGCCGAATCGCACCCACGCGGTACTTGTCGGGACTGACAGCGAAGTAGATCGAAAGAAAAAGCAGGATCAACAAGTCCGCCATCCCACCAAACGCGGACGTGAAGAAATTCTTGGCCAGCCCAATGGATTTTCCGGAAGAGGGCATCATCGAACTGAGCTTCGCATCTTCCTTCAAATGATCCTCAACCAGCGGTTGTTGTTTGACTGATTCAAAGCTCTCCTGCACCGAATTTTCGATGCGGTCTTTGAACTGAGCCACCTTCTGCGCCGCCGAGTTTGCAAACGAATACATCGTCAAACAAGACAACACCGCGATCGTGGAAATCACCAAACCAACTCGCATGTTTCGTGACATGTCCAGCGGACTCCATCGTCCAACCAGATCGGCCAATTGGTTCAGAACAACCGCGATTAGCACTGATCCAAAGATCAACGGCAACAAGTTCCGTGCGACGTAGAGCAATCCAGCGATTGCAACGACCAACAGGACAATGCCGCTGGCCAGCAGGAAACGTCGGGTAAATGCGGTGTGATCCATCAGGATTCACTTTCTTCGGTTTGAGTGAAGTGGCTATCGTCGGAACCGCTTGATTCGCCGGCCGACTCAGTCGACTGGAAGCCAAGGTGTTCAGGGTTCTTGAATGTCAACGTGCGATACGGGAATGGGATTTCAATTCCTGCGGCATCCAGATCACGTTTGATCGAGGCGACGACCTCATCGCGGCTACGACGGATGTCCAGCGGTTTAGATCCCGCCCACCAAGCGACCTCGAAATTGATGCTGGAGTCAGCAAATTCCTTGGCAAAGACTTCCACGGTCCGCTTGCCCTGCACGCTCTCACATCCCTGAACCGCATGCTTGATCACATCGCGAGATTGGTCGACGTCTTCGTCGTAGGCAACGCCGCAAATGAGTCGAACCCTGCGTTGAGGCTGGTTGGTGAGAACGTCGACGTTGTTTTTGAAAAGACTCGCGTTCGGGACAACCGCCAACTCGCCATCGAGCTTCCGAATCATTGTGTTGCGGATGGTGATCTGCTTCACTTCCCCGGTCACATCTCCGCAAGTAATGAAATCACCTCGGTCGAATGGATAGCCCCATAGAATCAAAATTCCGGCAAAGAAGTTCTCGAAGATATCTTTGAATGCAAATCCGATCGCAACCGACCCGAGTCCCAATACAGTCAAGGCTTTCGAGGGCGTCATACCTGGAAATGCCACAACGGTAGCGATGAGCAATCCAATCACCCAAATCGCGATCGAAGTCAATTGATTGATGAGGTCTTTTAGACTCGTACGCATTCCTCGCTTATCAAGCAAACGATGAACACCCCAACTGACCAACCTTGATAACAAAGATGTCAGGACGACGACGATCAACGCCGCGAAAAGCAATGGCGAGCGAATCAAGAAGTCGGTCCACAGCGAGTCGAGCGACCGCGTCACGACGTTCCGAGTGGAAACCAAATCAACAGCACTGTCGATCGACAATTCGTTGATGACCGCAACCACACCTTCGGTCTTTCTCGCGACGGTCTCCGCCCATTGCCGGTGTTCTTCGGTATCGGCTTGGCCTTGAATGGTCACAATGCCACTCTCAAGTTTGACTTCCGCATCAGTCAGCCAACCACTGTTCTTGGCCGCAGCGAAAATTTCTGCGAGCCGTTCACGAATGGCTTCATCATCGACGATGTCTTCCACCGCGACCGTGTCCACCGGAGCGTTCTTCTCCGCTTCGGTTTCGGTGTCGCTGGCTTCCTGACCGTGCGCGATACCAGCGGACACTGTGAATGCGAAGCAAACGAAAAACAGCAACGCCACCGAAATTCCTCGGAACGCGAACCTCGACCAAATTGGGTCTCCACCTGAGTCAGAATCATTCTTCACGGTCGCTGCTCTCTTCAAGAGTTTGGATGGTTTCTTCAATCAATTCGTTCAGCGTCTTGCAGTTGGAAATTTCGATCGCGCGTTTCATCGACGCGACGAAGTATTGCGACGCGTTGCGATCATCGCGCACATACGGAATCAACTGCCACAACATCGCATCCACGAAGTCCGCGCGAGTCACTTCCGTCGTGATGATCCGCAACTCCTCATTGTCATCCGTTCGGTAGCGAGTCGGCAGCTGCCGTTGTGACAACTGAACCAATCCGTCAGACAACCAATCGATGCATTGCATGGCGGTGAACGGATCATTCACGCCTGGAGACAACGCCCGCGTAGCGACCTCGACAAATTCGTTGAGAATGAAAAAAACATCTTGGGTGGGCGTTCGCGAAAAACCGATTGTGAACCCGCGGCGAACTTGATCCAGATGATCCTCTCCCCATCCTTCCGTTCGCGTGACCTCGGCGATGATTTCACTTCGACAAACAAAGTCTCCGGGACGTTTCTTCAGCCGAACAACCGCCTGGTGCTCCTCGGCAAAGCTCATGAGTTCATCTTCATCGATGCCTTGCAAATACCCGGTCACCGATGACGGAACCGTGTGCAGGAAGTCCTTCGCAAGGACGGGATCGTCCCGGTCTTCGTTCAACGCAATCCCCAGCGTTTCCGGATAGAGCTCGTCGAACTTGCCAGACATATCCGTCGCCAAACGTCGCAAAACGGTCGAGACATGGATGCTGTCGGGGACGTGGTGAATGAAGTAGATCAATTCTCCAACGCTCGCGATCGTCAAGATCAGACTGACGAACAACGACAACTGCGGAACGAATGCTTCGACGGTCAGATCCCAACTTTCGGGAACCGCTTCACCGCGAACGACTCGCAAAACAAGCAAGCAATACAAAAACGTTGCGACAAAGGTCCCCAGAGTGATTTGATTCCCTCGGTCCCGCATGAAGTTGTCGAGCAGCCGAGGCCCGAAGTGCGACGTCGCATGCGAGACGGCGAGAATCGTCAACGAAAACGTGACACCTGCGACCGTGATCATCGATCCCGCGACGGTCGCCAACAACGCGCGAGCACCATCGGGTTGGTTCATTGAAGTGAACCAGTAGTCCTGCAACCAGCTGTTCCCTAACGTACGATCGATCCAGATCGTCAACTGCGAAAGCACGATTGCGGAAAAGACCATCAAAGACGGAATGAACCAATAGCTTCCTTTGACTCGGTAAATGAGTTGCTGTAGGTAGGCCTTCATGCGATTAGGTTCGCCTCACCTTCGACAATCTCATCGTCTTCAGTTGCTCTCAAGACTTCGCTCTGCTCGGCTTTCAAATCGCCTTCTCCAACCGATTGCGTGGGCTCGGTTCGCGACGCCGATGGCTTGGGAAGCGATGGCGGTGCGGTGGGTAGATTCTCCACGACTTGCACGGGCACTCCGCGTGGGAAGACCAATTCGCGAGCCTCGTCGGGCATTGTGATCTCGGCTTCGGTGAGCTTTTGCTTGACAAGTCGGATCACGCTGCTGCTGACCTTTAGAGGTGAGTGGGTCGTCTGATCGAACCAGTAGTAAACTCGCAAGTTGACCGTCGCCGATCCTAGAGATTCAACGATCGCGATCGGGGCCGGGTCGTTGACCACGCCGACATGATCGTTCAGCACCGACATCACGATCTCTTGGGCCTCGACAATGGAATCTTCAAACCCGATCCCGACGGTAAAGTCCTGACGGCTGAGCGGGGTGGCGGTGTAGTTGATGATCTTACCTTTGTAGACGGTGCTGTTTGGCATTTGGATTTGGTTGCCTTCCAATGTGTTCAGCACGGTTCCACGCGTCGTGACTTTCCGAACGAAACCCTTCGCCCCTTCAACCTCAATCAGGTCGCCAACGCGAAAAGGATGATTGAGCGAGATCAGAATGCTGGCCAGATAGTTCTCCGCGATATCACGGAAGGCGAATCCAAGAGCCAAACCAACCAAACCGGTACCGCCCAACACGGTGACGGCCAAACGTGTCAGCCCCGACACCCGCAAGGCCACATAAACACCGATGATAAATATCAAAACCGCGACCACGTTGCCGGCGACCTGACGCAACAGCGAGCTGTCAATTCGCGATCGAGTGAAATAACGCGTCAACCCCGCTCCAGCACGTGCCAACATGTACGACAGCATCGCAACCGCGATCGCAACCAGAACCAACGGCAAGACACCGGTGGCCTCTCGCCCGAGCTGTTTGAGCGATGCAATCGCCGGTGCAAAATTCCATAGCGGCAGTTCAGCGACTTTGACGCGATTGACGACCGCAACCACATCCGACGTCTTGATTGCTGTTGCTTCGGCCCATTCGCGGTGGTTCGTCGTATCAGCCGTACCACTTAAGAATGCGACTCCACGATCGACCTCCACGAGGGGTTCCGTAAACCAACCCGTCGCTTCCATGATTTCTTGCAAGCGAGTTTCGATGCGTTGGTCACTGTTGACCGGATCGACTTGAACCTCGTCGGCAACTTGGGCTGCCTTCTTGGTCGACTCCGTGTCCGCGCCGGTGACCTCAGCGGCAACATCATCGGCGGTTGGAGACTCGTCTTGTGCGTGAACCTGATTGGTCGAGGCTCCGAAATGAAGCGAGAATCCAATCAGCATTCCGCAGATGGCAACGATCGATCGAGACATGGACATACAGTGGATGCGAAGTGAAAACGAAACGGGCGTTTGGACCCGCAGCCAATGACTGGCCAATCCGGCTCTGCTGAGAAGTCAGGCCGAGAAGAAACGGATGCCTTGAAGCTCTCTTACGAACCTCGGCATCTCGTTTGTCAAAAGGCAAGTGACATCGTCGACTTAGAAGTCGACTCGATTGTTCTTGCTGTCGAAACGGGCTTCGTAATCGATCTGCACCAGATAGTCTTTTAGAGCGACCATTTCGCGAGCGTCCAATTCATCTCGGATCGAATCGATTGCTTCTTCCATGCGTTTCACCATGCGGTGGACCTTGATGAAGTCGAACTCACGATACTCGGCATCGGGCTGGTAGCGTTTCGACAATGTCTTTTCGATCGGACGACGATAGGGTTCTAAAACCGGACTATCGAGCGGCTCGGGCCAATAGATCTCGCCGGTTTTGCGTTCGATCTGATTCTCGTTCAATCGATCGGGCTTTTGCGAGTTTGCGATCTTCATTCGTTCGGATGCCGACATGCGATCTTTCTTCAGTTGCTCTTCGCGGAGAGCTTTGATGTCGTAGTACAACTCGACCGACTCTTTCCTGTTTTCAAGTTGCTTTGCGATCGCTTCTTGAAAACGTTCCGCGGAAAGCGAACGGAGTACGGCCCCCCGTCCCAATCCCTCCGCCAAATCGCCTCGCGATTCCAGAATGTCGCCGGTCACCGTGGAAGCTCCATCGTTTCCAAAGATTCCGTCATCGGCGTTGGCAATCGTGATTGCAAACATCAATGTCAGCACCGTGGCAGCAATTGCCACGGCACCGTGCATGGTGTGGTTTGAGCGTGTCATCGTGAGTCCCCATCAGTAAGATTTGATTGTTGAGTGTTCTGGGGGAATCAACGCAAACACCGTTCCAAATGTGGTTGGCGTGGGATTCGCGTAACCGATTGGCATTCGAAATTTCAATTCAGTATCGCCCAGTTGAAAGCGACGGTCATGCCCGAATCCGATTCAGCCAGCTACAAAGATTCGAGCACCGTCGCGAAAGAGATCGACGCACTCAATGACTTCCGGCCTCATCCGCTTTGCCTGGGAGGTTGGCTGCAAACGATTTCGGTCAAATGGATGAAACCGCAACTCGATCTTGAATCACGAGCGGATGCGGTGGCCGTGTCGATTCCCGATGACCACACACCTCCCGACGAGATGAGCGGTTTTTATTTTCCGGCGACTGATAACAAAGCCGACAATCCATTGGTAACCATCTTTCACGGCATGGGAGGGCACGCACTCAGTCGCTACATGCGGTCGGCCGGAGAAAGACTGAACGCGAACGGGTACGACGTTTTACTTTGGAATCATCGAGGCGCCGGGCGCTCAGCTTCAAAGTGCGCCCGCTTTCATCACCCGGGTTTGACCGCCGACGTGTGCCATCTGACCGAGTACCTGAAAGAAGAACGACCAGAGTGGACCAGGAACGGCCTGGCATGCATCGCATTCTCTTTGGGAGCCAACTTACTGCTCAAGTACCTCGCCGAATCCGGCTCAAACTCGAACTTCGATGCCGCGGTCAGTGTTTCCGCTCCGCTGGACATGGAGATCACGTCTCAGAACCTACAAACGGGTTCGAACCGCGTGTTTGACCAGTATCTTCTGCATAAGCAATGCGATGAGCTGCTACGGAGCTCAGCAGAACTAACCGACAATGAGCGGGCGACGCTTTCATCAGTCTCATCGGTCTGGGAACTCGATGATCAATTCACCGGACCGCGTTTCGGCTACGAGGGAGCCAAGGACTACTACGCGGAAAATTCTGCGATTGATTCTCTGCAACAAATCCGAACGCCGACATTGCTGCTCCACGCGAAAGACGATCCGGTCGTCGCACCCGAAGTCTTCGAAGGCATTGACTGGGACGGCAATGAATCGCTGCATCCGATGTTATGCGAGTCCGGCGGCCACACCGGTTTCCTCGGCCATGACCGCCGTCGCTGGCACGAAACCGCCGCGATCGCATTCTTGGATTCGACGCTGTAAGCAACCATGCCAATCAGCCGAAGTGCGTTAGTACCGGTTCACACGACGCAGCCAACCCGAACGGCCATCGCCCAATAGTCACAGCTCGTTAAAGTACTTGCGCCGGCAGTCCACGACAGGCAAGGTCCAAGCTGACAAACGCCAGCGCAGCCAGCGTTCATCAAAACCGGCCGCAAAATCCTGCCTCACGCCTCGTAGCGGTCGATCGAAACCGGATCGCAGGTCTGCAGCGTTTGCGCTGCCGCATTCAGTTTCGCTTTGTCACCTTCGATCACGATCAACGACGAACCCGAATTGAGATTCGTCTCGTAGTTGGCACTGGCCTTGTCGTCCAATCCCCAAGTTTTCATGGACGCGAGAAGTCCACCACCGACGGCTCCGGCCGCCATTCCCGCGATCGGGCCCGCGACGAGAAACGGCCCGATCATGGTTGGTGCCGCCAGTAATGCACCGATCGCACCGCCAGCCAACGTGGCCGCACCGGTCGTCTTCTCCGCCGGCGGCGACGACGCTCGATCGTTGCTCGCACCCTCATTTGCGACGTCGTGCGACTGGTCGGATGGGGTGACGACGCTGAAATCGTCGGCTCCATAACCGTCTTTCTGAAGTGCTTCGACGGCGACCGCCAACTTTTCGCGGGTGGCGTATTCCGCGACGAGACATTGATGACCCATGACTTTTCCTTGTAATTGTTTTCCAAACTGCTTTGAGAATCCCTCGGCTTCTTCGCTACGAGATCAGTCCTCACGCTCGGCTTCAAACAGCATGACTTTGCTGCCCTTGGGAGACTTAAACTCCTTCGGACGATCTGCACCGGGCAAGGCGTAGCAGATTTCAAACTCATCTCCCTCTTCCATCTTGATGATCCCAAACGACTTCGTCGGGGGCATGCCTTTCATCTCGGTGATCATGTCGATCTGAACAGGCTTCTTAGTTTCATCGAGGGTGAACTGAGCCCGGTAGACTTCTCGCTGCTCGCGATCGTAGGTGATGATCATGTCCTTCTCGATCTTCATGATCGTTCCTTCGAGTTCGTCCTCCGGAATCTCCTCGCCTTGGTTCACGCCTTCTTCGACTTCCCAAACCCCAGCCAATCGCTTGAGCATTGGCTGGGTATGTTCGTCCGCGAAAACAGGAACGACGGAAGCAAAAACCAGAGCGGGCAAGACGGCATAGATTGCTAAACGAGACATCGGTTGGTCCTTGGTTGGTGATTGAGGTGTTTGCCTCGGACAATCGCAATCGTCGTACCACGCGACAGTTGATTTCGTGTTTCTTACGAGGGCACCTGCGGGAATACGCAAGCACGAAAAGGCACACTGAACGAGAAGCGACCAACATGATCGCAAAGGCATCGAAGCTTCGACCCGCTCGGATCGCCGCGCCCATTCGCTCACTCATGGTCTCGCTCCACGTTCAGTTGGATCTAGTCCCCAGCCATAGGGAAACGCGACCAAACGAGGGAATCCGCAACTCTTTCCGAATTCCTAGATCGTTTTGGCCCGCCATGTGCGATTCACTTTCATCGCCATCTCAAACGAGATCGCAAACCGAAGGCAGAAACAATTCGACCAACACAAGAAAAGGAGTCCATCTCATGGTTAATCGCCAAGAACTACAAGGTCACTGGAACGAAGTCAAAGGCCGGCTCAAAGAGAACTGGGGGCAATTGACCGAAGACGACCTGCAACAAGCACGTGGTTCGGCTGAACAACTGGTCGGTGTCGTGCAACAGAAGACAGGTGCGACGCAAAACGAAATCGAGAAGTTCCTCGATGGCATCTTCAGCCGAAACTTCAGCGACCAAGCTGCTGACACCGTTCAACAATACAGCGACGCGGCACAAGCTGCAGCCGCCGATGCGGCAGCCTACGCTCGCCAGAACTACCAGCGATTCGCATCGCAGTCGGGCGAGTACGGCACCAAACTCGCCGACACCGTTCGCACGCGTCCCGGTGAATCGTTGGCCATCGCGTTTGGTCTCGGAATCGCCGCTGGTGCAATCCTGTTCTTCGGTAACAAGAAATAGTCATGGCGACCACGCTTGCAACCAAAAAGCAGTCCGCTGCGATCAAGCAACGAATGGCTGAGATCAGAACGGAGCTTCCCTATGAAGTTGACGATGCTCGCGTCCGAGTTCGCCAACTGACGGATTGGAAGTATCACATGTCGCGGCACCCCTTGCCGATCCTGGCGGGTGCCGCGGCAATCGGCTTCCTGATCGTCCCCTCGAAGCGAACGCCGGAACGAATCGTCATCCGCGAAACTTCTCGCAATGACAGCGTCGCTCCGGAACCAGCCAAGAAGGGACTGATGGCAGGAATAGCCGGGACCGTGATGACGCTCGCGATTCGGCAGGCCAGCACCGTGGCGGCTCACCAAATCAATCGCATTCTGACCAACCGATCGTCCACATGATTGCTCCCGCACATTCCCGACCACCCAGACGTCTCGAGTTTGACGAACCTCTTTCCGAGGCAGGCAGATTCGACGCGGATGAGAAGCCATCCAACAAACTGCAATTCATCAACCAATCCGTCGCCAAGTACCCGACCGCCTCACTTGTTGCGGCCG
Organism: Rhodopirellula bahusiensis; assembly: GCF_002727185.1. Taxonomy (NCBI): domain Bacteria; kingdom Pseudomonadati; phylum Planctomycetota; class Planctomycetia; order Pirellulales; family Pirellulaceae; genus Rhodopirellula; species Rhodopirellula bahusiensis. Next base: position 81,108 of record NZ_NIZW01000021.1, on the reverse strand, counting down.
GCGTCTTTGGCGTGGCTCTTGGTTGGATCGTTAAACGCCGACCCTCGTGATCGACATGCCAAACAACGCCAGCATCCAGAAAGTCCTGCGGGACGTCCTCGACTTATGCGAGTTGCAATGGCAACTGCTGTCAGTTGACGCTCAAGCAGCAAAGCGAAAATTGACCTCTGCTGCGATCTTCACGTCGATCGCGGTTGCTCTGGCCGGATCCGCTTTGACCGTCTTGCTGATCGGCTTCGGATTTTTGCTCGATGAGCTGACTGAACTCTCGACCGGCGGCGCACTCGTGACTCTTGCTGTCACGACTTTCGTCATCGTTGGCGTGCTGATGTTCATCGCGGCAAAGGCCATCCAGGCCGCTACCGACGCGATGGCTGAAACGAAGTCCGAACTGTCCGAGAACGTTCGCTGGTTGAAGGCGACCATGATTTCGCCATCGACCTCCGCTCGCAATCAAATGCGTCGCGAGTCATTCCGAACTCATCGCGAACCAACTCACTACTACACCCCCGACCAAGTCTCTCCCCTTACTGAAAGGTAATCGTCATGAATGAAGCATCAACCCATCAAAGTACTACCGGTACATCATCCAAAACCGCGAACATAAACGGCATGTCCGATCAAGCTCGCGATACAGCGGACCGAGTCGCCAACGGTGCCGTGGAGTTCGGCCGAGACGCCGCTCAGCACTACGTCAAGGAACCGGCTCAAGACCTGTTCGGATTGGCCAAGGCTTATGCGAAAGACCATCCCGATGTCGCCGCCTGCTGGGCGTTCGGATTGGGCGTCATGATCGGCTGGAAGATCAAGCCGTAGTAGGCAAAGCGACTCTCGGTCGCAACGCTCGCAAACTCGATCGATCGCGACCGAGTGCCACAATCATTCGCCAGAGCAACCCGAGTCGGTTGCTCTTCGTTTTAAGGAACTACTGCAATGCAAGAACAACTTGAAGATCTAAAAGATCGCGCCGTCGACTTTTTGAGTGATGAACCGGACGGACGCAACTCAGGCATCGGCCAAGCAGAAAACGCGATTGCGTTTGCCGCCGCACTCGGATGCACTTTCCTGGTCCGCCAGGGCATCGAACTTGGCTGGCGTGCCGCGTTGAAACGCGACCCTCCCAAGAATCCGACGTCGCACGAAGTCGAATGGCGAGAGGCATTGTTGTGGGGTGCAGTTTCAGGTGCCATCGTCGGTGCTGCACGAATCGCTTCCCGCCGAGCCTCATCGTCGGCTTACCGATCGATGCGTTCGGAATCATGATGACCGCCGAAGATATGCAGGACCGCATCGCGTCGTTGTCACGAAAACACGCGATCAAAACTCGAGAGGTTCGGCGGTACATCCATCGCTACCCCGAGTTGTCCGGTTACGAATATCGCACGACGGAGTTTCTGGCGGAGATCATCACTGACCTCGGACTGGAACCAACGCTGGCGGAAGACAACCGAGGTCTATTCGTCGACATCGGCGAAGCTCGCGAACTGGGACGTACCGCAATTCGTGCTGACATCGATGCGTTGCCGATCCAAACCCTCGTGCAACACGACTACGCCAGTGGCACTGATCAGGTTATGCACGCCTGCGGTCACGACGCACACGCCGCCATGGGATATGGGGCCGCCGCAATCTTGACGGAACTCGCTAGTGAAGGCGTGGCGGTCAACAGCCGCATCATTCTTCAACCAGCCGAAGAGACAAGTCGCGGCGGCTTGCACATGATTCGTTCGGGTGCGTTGCAGGGCGTCCATTCCGCGATCGCTTTGCACGTGGACCCAACGCGCCCGGTCGGTACCATCGGAATTCGCGAAGGCGCGTTCACCGCCGGGTGCGATCTGTTCACCGTCGAAATGTCCGGCCAAGGCGGCCACGGAGCACGACCGCACCTAACGGGTGACTTGGTCGGTGCGGCTGCGCAGTGGGTCACCGACATCTATCGCCGTGTCCCTCGAGCAATCGATGCTCGAGATGCTGTGGTGATCAACGTCGGCAGCCTTCACACCGGAAACGCGCCGAACGTGGTTCCATCCTCCGCCTCGATTAGCGGAACGCTTCGAACGCTCTCTTCGGAAAGCGCTGAGAAAGCAAAAGAGATGATGGCGGAGATTTCCCGATCGATCGCGTCAATCCATTCATGCAAAATTGACTTGGAGTTCGGCCAACACACTCCACCAGTCATCAACGACGCGGGTGTTGCCCGCCGGCTTCGCAAAGCCGGCATCGAAATTCTAGGCGAAGCAAACGTTCGCGACATCACACAACCCAGTATGGGCGCCGAAGACTTTTCCTTCATGGCTCAGCAGGTTCCCGCTGCGATGTTCCGTCTCGGCGTCGCGGGCATTGACCTCGGTAGCGAACCCTTGCACACGCCCAAGTTCGATATCGACGAGTCCGCACTGCCCATTGGTGCAAGTGTGTTGGCACTCGCCGCGATCCAGGATGGTCCGCCCACCCCGGCCACTTGAGATTCTCGTCGCCTCGTTCACTTCTCACTTCTGTTTGTCCGACCCGGTGTCCAATCGGCGGATCCTTGTTTGATTGGAGATCAATCGTGTCTTTCACCATTCCCACCGTCGGCGTCGAAGAAGAATACCAACTCGTTGATCCTCGCAGTGGTGCGCTGATACCGAACTGCAAGGAAGTTATGCGGACGATTCGGCGTAACGGCGGATCGAAAGAGGCCCATTCAGAAATTCAGCACGAGCTTCACCTGAATCAAATCGAAATGGCGTCGGATGTGTGCAGCACTCTGGAAGAGGTTCGTGACGCTCTGACCCAAACGCGACGAATGCTGATCGACGCGGCGCGGTCCAACGAGTCTGAACTCGCCTCCGCGGGCACGAATCCGTTGCCGGTTCCTACCGATGACGCTCTGACGCCAAAAGATCGCTATCAAGCGATGACGGATCGCTACCAGCAGATTGCGCGTGATTTGTTCATCTTCGGTTGTCATGTTCACGTTGCCATGGAAGATCGTGAACTTGGAATTCAAGTGATGAATCGCTGCCGACGCTGGCTTCCGATCCTGCAGGCGATCACTGCCAACTCGCCTTTTTGGAATGGCGTCGATACTGGATACGCAAGTTACCGCCGAGAACTCTGGGCCCAGTGGCCTATGGCTGGTCCGCCCGCACACTTCGATTCGCTCGCGGACTATCAACGGTGCGTCGACGACCTGGTCGCTTGCGGTGCGATCAAGGACGAGAGCTTTTTGTATTGGGACATCCGGCTGCCCACTCGGGTCCCAACGATCGAGTTCCGTGCCGCTGACGTGATGACCAAAGTCGAAGAAACAGTCGGCTACGTCGGTTTGATTCGCGCGATCGTCATGCTAGCCGTCGCGGAAGAAGAGCAATCGAAACCGATCAAGCCGATTCGTCCTGCGGTTCTGTCCTATGCGATCTGGCATGCGGCTCGATACGGAATGAACGACAAACTCGTTGACCCAGTTTCGTGCGAGATGATCGGTGCTTCTGAGCTACTCGATCGTTTGATGACTGCGTTGCAACCCGCCTTGGACGCGACTGGCGAATCTCGCCCGGTCGAAGCGTTCGCGAATGAGTTGATCAGCAACGGAACGGGCGCGGACCGCCAAAGACGCGGTGGCGAACTGAGCAGTGTGGTTGCCGCTGTCGTCACTGAAACCTGCCCGAACGCCATCCTGACCTGATAGTTGGCGCGAAAATTGCTCGACCATCAACCAAGCTGATCGACAAACGATTCTTCAAACGATAATCTTTTCCCCTGGGTGATTCCCTATGGCAGCAGGCACAGCAATTCACGCCCCTCACGTAGAGACGGGGGTCCAATCCGCACCCCGTTCAAAGTGGTCGAAATCCATGCCCAACCTCCTCGTCATCGATGACGACCGAACCATCTTGGCTCTCACCGAGAAAGCCTTGGCTCCGATCGCCGATGTATCTGTCGCGGCGAATGCGGCCGACGGTTTGGGGCAACTTCGCCAAGGCGACTTTGATGCCGTGCTGCTGGACATTCAGCTCCCCGACCAGAACGGGCTTGCCGTTTACTGCGAGATTCGCGAACACGACCGACGGATCCCAGTGATCTTCATGACAGTCGAGGCGGCCAGCAAAACCGCGATCGAAGCGATGCAGCTGGGCGCGTTTGATTACATCGCGAAACCGTTGAACGTCGAATCGCTTCGAGATCTCGTTGAGAAAGCGATCGAACAGCGACAAATCAGCAGCGTTCCCGTCGCGATCTCAGCGGATGACGAAGGTGGAGACCAATCTGCTGAGCTGTTCATCGGTCGCTCGCCAGTCATGCTGGATGTTTTCAAAGCAGTCGGGAAGGTTGCCAAGCAAGACGTGCCGATCTTGGTCCGCGGAGAAAGCGGAACTGGGAAAGAACTCGTCGCCAGAGCACTGTTTCAATACAGCCACCGCAGCGAGGAAACCTTCCTCGCCGTCAACTGTGCCGCCTTGCCAGACAACTTGCTCGAGAGCGAATTGTTCGGTCACGAGAAAGGCGCCTTCACCGGTGCCGAGTCTCGACGAATCGGTAAGTTCGAACAATGCAACGGTGGAACGCTGTTCTTGGACGAAATTGGCGACATGGCACCGTCCGTTCAAGCCAAGGTCCTTCGAGTCCTTCAAGAGCAACGGTTCGAGCGAGTCGGTGGCAACAAAGAGCTGACAACCAACGTGCGCATCATCGCCGCGACAAACCGTCCGCTGGAACAGATGGTCGAAGACGGCGACTACCGCGAGGATTTGCTGTATCGCCTCAACGGAGTCACCATCGAACTTCCGCCACTGCGGGATCGACTGAGTGACGTCCCAGCGTTGATCCGATTCTTCCTTGCACAAGCCAAGATTGAATTCAACAAACCCGATTTGGAAGGTTTGTCACCCGAGGCCGTTGATCTGTTGACGGTCTACGACTGGCCAGGCAACGTCCGTCAGCTTCGCGCGGTGATTCGCCGCTGCGTGCTGGACACCGTCATGCCAGTCATCACGCCGGACACGTTGCCGGACGCAATCGCCGGTGCTCGTCCTGGCGACACAAAGTCAGAAGCTAACTCAGGTGACAAGCTTGAAAGCGAAGCTCCCGGAAGCCAGTTGCCTCAGTTGGTCCAGCGCCTGTTGAAAGAAAAGTCGACCAACGTTTACGGTGAGTCGATGGAGTACATGGAACGCTTTGTCATCCTTCAAGTGCTTCAATCCACTGACGGCAACCAGAGCCAAGCCGCTGAAATTCTCGGCATCACGCGTGGCAAACTTCGCGATCGCATCAACTCCTACAACATTGTTCTAAAGAGCGACGTTGCGGTTGAGTCGCGAATCGACAACCATTGGCCGCCGATCATTCGGCGGCGTGTGGTTGACGCACGCCATAAAGTTTGTCGTCCAGCGATTTCGACAAACTCCCCACGCCTCCTTCCAGCGATCGGCATTCGCTCGATCCACCTTCCCCATCAACCCTCCAATGAACGACGCCCAACGGAAACGCTTCGCCGCTGCTCTTCAGCGAGTCGCAGGCGATGAAGACATGCTCGTGATGCTTGCGAACATCGCCGCTGAAGACGGCCCGCCAATGCTGGAGCAAATGCACGGTCACGTCGAGAGTCAGGACCTCAGCGAAGCCGCCCGGGTTGGGCACGCGCTGAAAGGATTGTTAAGCACCTTCGAAAGCGGACCACCCGTTGACGAACTGCAACCGTTCATCGATGCAGCCAGAAGAGACGATGGTGCGGCAACAAAAGAAACGCACGCTTCCGTAACGCCGAAACTAGAACAACTGCTCAACGAAATTAAACAGCTCTCACAGGCGAACGTCAGCTAAATAGAACACCTTTTCCGCGGTGAATCGAACCGCTCGTGCTCTCGTTGTCCAGCGATACCTCAGAAGGGTACGTCTCGGACGAACAGCGGGTTCTCGCCTCAATCGTGGAGGCATCTTCGTGCCAGCCCGCTCGTCAGCATCGCGAAGCCGCTCGAATGACGCTCTCGACCACCCACCATGAGGCGTTCGGCTGGCGATTTGATTCGTCTGTGACAGAGCGCCTACCCAGGTGCGATGCCTCGCAGTATACGCTCGCCACTCCGGCCGAGAATGCCTCAGCTCGATGACCACATGATCAGAGCCACAACGCCCGAGACCACGGCCAAGACAGCCAGGTAGCTCAGAGCGACGAACATAAATGGTGTTCCCGGTGCCTGCTCGCCGAGCGGACGCTCATTGTCGGTAACGGCTTTCTTCGTTTCTTCGATGATTCCAGTCTCATTGGCCATTGCAAATTCCTTCATTCGAGTGCGTCCCAACAAAACGCTGGGACTGTGGAACGAATGACTATGCAACGACTATGCCATTCCCAATCGCATCGGTTCCAAGTCGCGGGAAAACACTGTCCGGTTCAACGGCTCTCCCATACAACGCATACGCCCGAGTGAGTGACGCTCATCACTCACCGCCGCGGCCTCACTGGATGGAGCAAGCTGCAAAGACTGATCGACTTCCTACCACGGTGCTCGGAGACGATCCAATCCCTTGGCGGCATTCCTCCAGTCGCGACAGAGGAGTTGTCGGATCAACTCGAACAGAATCGCTTCCTGTCAGCTTGCAGGATGTGGACGCAGATAGCCTCGCCTATCCCACACGCGCGTACGCGAAGGTCACTGAAAGATCCATACTCTCTCGGCACTTTTGACCGCTCGGTCGCGACTTGGCACACCCTTTGCCTTTCTCCCAGTCCCGCGGCAACAAAGCAAAACATTCACCGTGATCAGGTTCAAAGCCGCGTTCCTGATTCCATCCAAATGAGATCAACATGAACAAGACATTTCTAATGACGCTGCTGTCACTTTCGCTCGCTTTCGCAACTGTCGGCTGTGATGTCGAACAAACGCGTGAGGGTGAGATGCCCGACTTGGACGTCGACGTGAGCGGCGACTCGGGACAACTTCCCGGCTACGACGTCGACGCACCAGAGGTCGATGTAACCACGGAAGAAAGCAAAATCAAAGTCCCCGATGTTGACGTGAACATGGAAGAAAAGACGATCACGACTCCAGACGTCGACATCGATCTTCCAGCCGACGAGTGATCAAAGCACTCTGTTCGCCGAACACGATCGGCAACGGAGATCGCTTCGCACCCTGTCACCTCAACTTAGGAGAATGAAATGACTGCTATCGCCAAAAACGAAAACACTGTCCTCAAGGTATTGCTTGCAATCCTGCTGCCGCCATTGGCTGTCTACATGGACAAGGGCGTCGGAACACAGTTCCTATTGAACATCGTTTTGACTTTGGTTGGATTCTGGATCATCGGAATCATCCACGCATTGCTGATCGTGCTGTAATCCGCACGTCGAGCTGCAAGGACGAAGAACACAAATTGGGCGACCCGGTGGTATGGCAAATCACTTTGTCGCCCTTTTCTTATTTCCATCGATCACAAAGCCACCAAATCAGGACGGAGTCCGATGTTCGAAAAGTGGATTGACATATCGACAGCTGAGATCATCGGGATCCTCGTCACCGCCTGTTTCGCGTACGGAGCAGTGCTGACGTACACGCGGATGACTGGCTTACGGAGTTTCTCCAAAATGTCTGCACCTGATTTCGCGATGACCATCGCGACGGGTTCGATTCTTGGAGCGACGATCACGCAGCCTTCTCCGACATTGTTGATGGGAGCTCTCGCCTTGCTCTCACTCTTCGCAATTCAGTGGGCAATCGCTTTCCTGCGGCGACGCTCGGAAGCCTTCAGTCAGTGCATCGATAACCAACCGGTTCTATTGATGGCCGGCTCGACAATTCTTCACGAGAATCTTCATCAAGCCAATTTGACGGAGAACGACTTGATGGGGAAACTACGTGAAGCGAATGCTTGCAATTTCGATCAAGTTCTAGCAGTTGTCTTTGAGACGACTGGCGACATTTCAGTTTTGCACTCCACTTCCGATACACCGGTCGACCCCAGGTTGCTTCAAAACGTCCGCGACGCGGATCGATTGAGTTCGCCCTGATCATTGAATCAGCTTAAGAACCGTCGCGCAGCGTGACGCTTTGTCCTCTCCTTAAAACACTGCACATCGGAAGGTCGCAAGATGCTGACTGCATTCAACATTCTGATTTTCTCGCTGTTCGGTGTCCTCGTCTTTGGGTCACTTGCTCCACTGAGTTCGCACCCACACTGGTTCATCCGCGGATGGGATTTCCCGCGGGTTCAAATCGTCATCGTCACAATCATTGCGACATTGCTGTTCGTCGGGGTGAACACGGTTTACTCCGGCAAACCAGCAGTCAGCTGCATTTCGATTTGCATTCTTGCGACCGCTATCGCCGGGTGGCACCTGTTCAGAATCTTTCCCTATACCATCGTCGCGCCGACACAAGCGACAACTTGGGACCCGGTCGAAACGGACGGATCGTCGAGCGACAACCGCCGATTTCGACTGCTGGTGAGCAACGTCGAAATGGAAAACGACCACTTCGAAAAATGGACCCAAGTCGTCCGCGAATCCGATGCGGACATGGTGATCGCAGCCGAGATTGATGAACGCTGGAAGCCGACGCTTGAAGAACTCAAGCCAATGTTTCCAAATCAGATCATCTACCCGCAAGACAATTGGTACGGGATGGCAATGCTATCACGGCTGCCAATCAGCGAAAGCGAAATTCGTTTTCGAGTCCAAGACGACATTCCCTCCATTGATGCGTTGGTTAAACTCCCCAGCGGCGAAGAAATCCGCGTGATCGGCGTTCACCCACGCCCCCCCGAACCAATTCGCGACAACGATGCCACGGCCCGTGACGCGGAATTGGTTCTCTGGGGAAAGGAACTCGCCGAAGACGATCGTCCAATCGTGATCGGCGGAGACCTGAACGACGTCGCATGGTCCCCATCAACGCGTTTGTTCCTGCGGTTGAGTCAACTACTCGATCCTCGTCGCGGTCGTGGTTTTTTCAATTCATTTCACGCCGATCACATTTGGATGCGATTCCCGCTCGATCATGTCTTTCACTCCAAGCACTTTGGTATCCGCGAACTGAGGCGATTGGATGACGTCGGCTCCGATCACTTCCCAATCTTGATTGACCTGCAACTTCAACCAGTGCTTGAAAAAGAACAAGAACCATTGGAGCAAAAGGCTGGGGACGAAGAAGAAGCTCAAGAAAAACTGCAGCGTGCCGCGGAAGCAGAAGAGATTAACACTGCTTCGATTCCAGTCACGCCGCGCGTGCCCGCGATTGGTTGAAACATGGCGGATACCAGAGACCAGCCCACGACGACGAAGCAAACCGTTGCCGCTTACGCCGTTCACGCATTGACTGCTTCGGGCATCCTTCCCGCAGCATTGGCAATGCTGGAAATCACTCGAGCGGATTGCGATCCTCGACGGGTGTTCGGTTGGTTGCTTCTAACGACATTCATCGACGCGATCGATGGGCCACTCGCTCGCCGGTATCACGTGAAAACCCGAGCGAAGTCGATCGATGGTCGCACCATCGACGATCTGCTTGACTACCTCACGTTTGCATTCATTCCTTTGATGCTGGTTTGGCGAATGAACTGGATGCCGGACGGGTTCGGAGTCATCGTCGCACTGGCCATGGGAGCCAGTCTTTTCGGATTCGCTCACAGCGATGCCAAGGATGAGCAAAACGGATTTTTCCGCGGCTTTCCTTCGTACTGGAACATTGCTGCTTTCTACGCCGGACTGCTGCACCATTGGTCGGGGCAGTGGCCAGTCGCCGTGATAATTGCGGTGCTGGCCGGGCTGACGATCGCCCCCATTCGATTGGTCTACCCGAACCTCGCGCCCGAACAACATCGCGTTTGGTTGCTATCGGGTGCGGCAATTTGGACGCTGATGCTAATCGCCATGTTACCGATGTACCCTCAACCACCAGCCTGGTTGGTTTTGGTCTCTTTGGTCTATCCCATTCTGTACACGCTGGCCTCGTTTGTTTTGTGGCGAAATCGCCCGTTTCAACCGCGCGGCCCCGTTATCTCAGACACTCCCTCGAGATAACATTCCTCCGCTTCGCGATTAGTACGAACAGAGCATTTCTCACCTTGGCTTGCTCTTCAAAAAGTGACTTCTTTGGCACAACGTTCGCAATCACGTTGCAAGTTATCCCCACCCCCACGAGTTTATATGCCCACAACACCGCCTTACGACGTTGATCGCTCCCTCAGGTGTGTGATCGCGGACGATGTCCGCGTTATTCGAGAACAGCTGGGGCATTGGATGCGAGAACTTGGATACTCAGTTGTCCATGCTTCCTGCGGCGCGACCGCGCTGTCAGCGGTGCGTCGTGAACCAACGCACTTGGTGATTGCGGACATCGACATGCCTCACCTCAGCGGTCTGCATTTGCTTCAAACAGTACGGGGGGATGCGGATCCGAATGTCGCCGCGATTCCAATCGTTGTATCCAGTAGTCTCGAAGACGGCGAGATTCATCGCATGGTCGAAACACTGGGTGGAAACGCCTATTTGAAAAAGCCCGTTTCGAAAGAACAGGTTGTCTCGTGCGTACGCTATTTGACGAATGGGAACGAACCAATTTCCTTTGGCGACAATGCATCGGCGACGCACTCGGTGTCAGCGAGATTCCGCCGAATCGCATCCGAGTTCAGAGAGTTCTGAACGCCGGATCGTGACGGACGATTGTATCTTGCAACGGGTTTCGAGCTCAGCCGTCCGCCCTCGGGTGGTTTGAAGATTGACAGCATTTGGCCCGCTCATACACTAGGCTGACTCCAGTCGTTTCCGGTGCCTGATCGTTCAGCATGGTTGGATAGCATCCGATCTTGACAATGGAGTGACGTTCTCTCCGTTCTCCATCTGATCACCATAGTTTTTTGGCTCTCCGCGTTTCTGGCTCACAGCCCGGTGATAGACTCACCATTCGATGAAAGTGCATGGAAGCCGGAGACAGAACCTCCTTCATTATCATCCATGGCTGACACCAGTGCTTTGCCAGACGATTCGTCCGGTACAGAATCAGAAATCGAAACCGACGACGCACCCCAGACCTCGAGCTGGCTACATCAGCCGGTGGTGGGAATCGGAGCCTCAGCGGGTGGCCTAGAAGCTCTCGAAAAGCTGTTTGGCAAAATGCCCGTCGCGACCGGCATGTCGTTCGTCGTCGTTCAACATTTGTCGCCCGATTTCAAAAGTCACATGGATGACTTGCTTCGCCGAGTTACCAACATTCCCGTCGAGGTGGTCGATAACGGGGTCGAAGTCCAACCTGACACGATCTACCTGATTCCCGCCAGAAAAGAGATGGTGATCAGCAATGGGAAGCTATTGCTGACCGATCGTGGCAGCGAAAAAGTCTTGACTCACCCGATTGATCAATTCTTGCGATCGCTCGCGCAGGACGCTCAAGAACGTGCGATCGGAATCGTCTTGTCAGGCACCGGCAGCGATGGTTCGCGAGGCGTGGTCGAAATCAGTAACAACGGTGGCTTGGTCGTCATTCAGGACCCGGCAACTTGCAAGTTCGATTCGATGCCGATGAACGCTCGCAACACCGGCCACGTCGATTTGGAACTGGCCCCAGAGAAGATGGGTGAGACGCTCCAGCAATATTTGTTTGACGGGCAAAGAACCAAAGCGGACGAAGAACCTGACCTGGAGGTGGTCGAGCGATCTGGGCTGGAACGTGTCTTTCAGTTGCTGCAAAAGAAACACGGCATTGACTTCAATCACTACAAGACCGGTACCGTGCATCGTCGCATTCAGCGGCGAATGGATTTGATGCACCTAGATGCCCTGGCGCTCTACGTCGCTCACATCAATGAACACCCTGAAGAAGTCAACGAACTGTACCGCGACTTGTTGATCGGAGTGACCCAGTTTTTTCGCGATCGAGACGCCTACGCAGTCCTCGAGCAACAGGTCATCCCTGAGCTGATCGGACGCGCCAAGGACACGATCCGCATTTGGGTCTGCGGATGCGCAACTGGAGAAGAGGCCTATTCGATTGCAATGTTGATGCGCGAAGGCATCGAGCGATCCGGTCGCGACATCGACTTCAAGATGTTTGCGACGGACCCGCATCGTGGATCACTTCAAATCGCTGCAACGGGTTACTACACCGAATCTCAACTTAGCGAAATCGCAACGGATCGCCGAGAGAAATTTTTCATCCGGCGTGATTCAGGATACTTGGTCAATGATTCGCTTCGGCGAAGCGTCGTTTTCGCGGCCCAAAACGTCATCAACGATCCACCGTTCACTCAGATGGACTTGGTGTCGTGCAGAAACATGCTGATCTATTTGCAGACACCGGCTCAACGCAAAACGCTGTCGCTGTTTCACTTCGCCTTGAAAACGAGTGGCGTGCTGTTCCTTGGCCCCAGCGAAAGCGTGGGTGACATCGGCGATGAATTCGATGCCATCAATTCGCAATGGAAATTGTTCCGAAAGCGTCGTGATGTTCGGTTGCCCATCGAATTGCGAATGCCGCTGGCCAATCAATCGATTTCGCGAGTCACCTCCGTCTCAACATCCATTGCGGAACCATTGCCGCAACGTCGCAACGAGAATCTTCTCGAGATTTACAACGTTCTTCTTGCTGACAAAATGCCGCCGAGTGTGGTGATCGACACGGACTACCGGGTCATTCACATTTTCCCAGGCGTCAGCCGATACCTGCGTGTGCCGGACGGAATTCCTTCGGACAACATCCTGCACATGGTGACGAAGGAACTGCGCGCATCCATCGGTGCCGCAGTCACTCAAGCAATCAAAAAACAAGACGCCGTTCACTACTACGGAATCCCTTCGCCTGCAGACGGCCCAAATCATGTCTTGGAATTGATCGCCGAACCTTATCAATTGCCAGCGAAGGCGGCGACTTGCATCCTGATTCAATTCAACGCATCCGAGATTCCCAGTGCCCTGCGTGAAGCGGCGGCGCCGTCCGACGAATCGTCGGACACGGAACGCAAGCAACTCGACTTCTCGTCGGCCACGGAATCGCGAATCGATGACCTCGAGCACGAACTCAGCTTCAGCCGCCAAAACCTTCAGGCAACGATCGAAGAACTGGAGACTTCCAACGAGGAATTGCAGGCCACCAATGAAGAAATGGTCGCCAGCAACGAAGAATTGCAGAGCACCAATGAGGAACTGCAGAGCGTCAATGAAGAGCTCTACACCGTCAACGCGGAGTTGCAAATTCGTGTCAATGAGTTGAACGAAGCCAACGCAGACATGGTCAACCTGTTGGCGACCACGCGGGTAGGCGTGTTGTTCTTGGACAACGAACTACGCATCCGGCGGGCCACCCCCGAAATTTCACGACTCCTTTCGATCGATAACAATGACATCGGTCGTTTGCTCGAAGCTTTCATTCAACCAATTCATGACGACCAATTTCTCGACCATGTTCGACAAGTTCGTGACGAGCGAATCGAACTGGAGTGGGAGGTGGCTTGCCGGGACTCGTCGTATCTGGTTCGCGCACTTCCATACATGCAGAACCAAGAAACGAACGGTGTCGTGATCGCGTTCGTGAACGTCAACGTCCTGCGGCAAGCGGAACGTGACGTTTTGAAGTTCAAGTTCATGGCCGACGAGAACGTCGACGCCTTGGTGTTGTTGGATCAGAAAGGAAAGATCAGCTACGCCAATCGAAAGATGGGTGAACAACTGGGTTTTTCAAGCGAAGAACTGGCGGGGCAGTTCCTGTCCCGATTCAAGTCAGAAAATGACGCAGAAACCTACGACAATCGCCTCGCAAATGCCCACTCAAACGGAGGTGACTTGTTCGAGTCTGTGCTCCGCCGGCGAGATGGTGCGGAGTTCCCGATTGAGATTGCTTTGACGCCGGTGACGTTGCAGGGCAAGCAATTCTTCTTTGCTTCCATTCGTGATATCACCTTGCGGAAGTCTCACGAATCTCAGATGCGTTTGCTCAGCAAGGCGGTCCACTCCGCAGCCAACGGAATTGTGATCACGGACTGCTCCCTCGAGGATAACCCGATCAACTTCGTCAACCAAGGTTTCAAGGAGATGACCGGGTTCTCAGATCACGAGATACTCGGCCGCAATTGCCGGTTCCTGCAGGGGGAAGAGACCGATCAGGAAACCGTTTTGAAGATTCAACGAGCTTTGGATCGTGGGGAATCGGTTCGTGAATTGATCAAGAACTATCGCAAGAACGGCGAAGCATTTTGGAACGATCTCTACATCACTCCGGTGCACGACGAACACAACACACTAACTCATTTCGTTGGTGTCCAAAACGATGTGACGGAGCGGATCGAAGTGGCACGTCACACCGAAAGCAATGAACGAACCATCCGCTTGCTCTTGGACTCGACCGCCGAAGGACTCTTTGGGCTGGACGTGAACGGCAAGTGCACCTTCAGCAACGAAAAAGCGGCGAAGTTGCTGGGGTACGATTGCGGCAGCGAAATCGTCGGTCAAGAACTTGCCGAGCTCGCACGCCCGTGCGATTCGGAAGGCAATCCTTTCGACGAACAACAACTGCACATCCTTTCCGCGATTCGTGCGGGTGATCAAATCAATCGGTACGACGAGCGTTTCTGTCGGCAGGATGGTGAGAGCTTCCCAGTCGAATACTGGTGTCACCCAATTCACGAGGGGGAAGACGTCGTCGGTGCGGTGGTGACTTTTGTTGACATCGAAGATCGGCTTCAAGTCGAGAACGAACTTCGAGAAGCCAAGTTGGCTGCCGACGCTGCCAACGAAGCCAAGAGTCGCTTCCTCGCCAACATGAGTCATGAACTGCGCACACCGCTGTCGGCCATGCTCGGGTTCACAAAGATTCTTCAGGAAGACCCTGACGAAAGCACCCGCCTGGAATACCTGTCGACGATCCAGCGAAACGGGGACTACCTGCTACGGTTGCTCGGCGACGTTTTGGACTTGTCCCGGATCGAAGCGAACAAGTTCACCACCGCGACGAACAGTGTTTCGCTCGGTGAGCTTTTGGCCGACATCTTCGAAACAATGAAGATGCGAACCCAGGATTACCAAAACACGCTCCATTTCGACGTCGTTGAACCGCTGCCACAAACAATCACGACCGACTCAGCTCGACTGCGTCAGATCATGATCAACCTCATCGCCAATGCGATCAAGTTCGCTCCGAAGGGACGCGTGGATGTGATCGCTCGATCGGAACGAATCGATGACGAAACATTCTTGATCTTAAAAGTGGTCGACAATGGGATCGGGATCGCGGACGAAAAACTGCGGACTCTCTTCGAACCTTTTGTCCAAGCTGACGCGACGATCTCCAATCGTTTTGGTGGAACCGGATTGGGACTCAGCATTACCAAACGCCTCGTTGCAGCGTTGGGTGGAACCATCCAAGTCACTAGCACCGAAGGCCAAGGCAGCGAATTCGCGATTCGGTTGCCGGTCGATCCGATCGGCGACATGGGCCTTCTCACCATCCACTTGTCCGATGAGAAAGACAGCGACAACCTGAAGACAACGATCGATCAGGACATCTTGCTGAACGCCCGAGTCCTAATCGCTGATGACATGCGTGACGTTCGCTTCGTCGCCCAACACTTTCTCAAAAAGGCGGGCTGTGAAGTCGAGGTGGCGGAGAACGGTCGGCAAGCCGTCGATATGGTGGTCAATTCGATCGCGGAGGGTAATCCATTCGAGCTGTGCTTGATGGACATGCAAATGCCCGAACTGGATGGCCTGGGCGCCGTTCGTGAACTCCGCAGCCGAGGGATCGAGCTCCCTGTGATCGCGTTGACCGCTGACGCGATGAAAGGAACCCGGCGACGGCTGATCAGCGAAGGCTTTGATGAATACCTCAGCAAACCGTTGAAAGTGAATCGCCTGCTACGAATCGCAAAAGGCTTGCTGGACGCGTGAACCTGGCCTCGAATTTGCTTCGGTGAATTGCTTTCAAATCCATTCACCCCCAAGTCATTCATGTCTGAGCCAACTCCCCTGACCTTCCAAGCCGACTTTCGCAATTGGCTCACTCGCACCGCCTCATCGGCCGACGATGTGGCCGACATGGCGATCAGGCGGATCCGCAAGCGTTGGGGGCGCAGCGGCGTTCCTCAGATCCAGGCCTACACGGGCTTCGCAACGG
This sequence comes from Rhodopirellula bahusiensis, assembly GCF_002727185.1. Taxonomy (NCBI): domain Bacteria; kingdom Pseudomonadati; phylum Planctomycetota; class Planctomycetia; order Pirellulales; family Pirellulaceae; genus Rhodopirellula; species Rhodopirellula bahusiensis. The sequence continues at coordinate 65,026 of NZ_NIZW01000021.1, read as the reverse complement.
CGGACACGGTCCATCTTCGCGGTCGGATCCTCTCCAACCCGCCCTTGGATCCCGATTTCCACAATGATCGCTGGTGGCAAAACCTCACCCACACCTGGCGTCGGTTTGCGAGTGATGAAGTACCCGGTGTCAAACTCGAAGGCTCGTTTGCTGGCGTCACTGGGCAAACCGTCAGCGATGCAGAGGGCTACTTCGAGCTGGACATTCCACGCGTCGCCGACAACGCAGACTTCGCGTTGTGGATGCCAGCTCAACTGGCGATTGTTGACGACGAACGAATCTCGCCGATGGAGTCCTTCACCGTTTGCGACGTGATGCACGTTTCTTCGGATGCCAAGTTCGCTGTCATCAGCGACGTCGATGACACAATCCTTCGAACAGGGGCGACCGACATCGGCACGATGGCCAAACTCACGTTCTTTGGAAATGCGAGGACACGAGCCCCGCTCGAAGGAGTGGCGTCGCTGTATGAATGGATGCAACGAAACGGCAAACCGTTTGGATCGCCCATCAATCCGATCTTCTATGTTTCATCGTCGCCCTGGAATCTTCACGACCTGCTCGAAGACTTCCTTGAACACAATGCGATCCCGAAGGGCCCATTGTTCTTACGCGACCTTGGGATCGATGAAGACAAATTCATCAAACAAGGACACGATCGCAAGCTCGAACAAACTCGCGAATTGATGTCCGCCTTTCCCAATCTTCAGTTCATCCTGGTGGGTGACTCGGGGCAAGAGGACGCACGTTTGTATGCGACAGCGGCGGAAGAGTTTGGCGAGCGAATTCCCGCCATCTTCATTCGTGACATCGATCCGGATGCATCCAGTGACCACGATCAGAAAGTCGATCGGTTCGCGAGACAGAGTTCTGCGGCCGGCGTCCCGATGCACCTGGTCAAGGACAGCATCGAAGTCAGTTTCATCGCCGAACAAATGGGATTGCTGTCGAAGGACGCATTGAAGGCAATCGAAGATGCAACCCACCGCGATCATGATCGTTCACGTGGCCTGATTTGAACAGTTTCTTGCGTGGCTGGCACTCGCCCAGGATTGAGCGATGACTCCAATCGTTCAATCCGGAGCCCTAAGCAGTCGAGGCGTCCGTACCGCGTTTGATCTGCTCGACCACGCGGACGGCCTTGGGTTCAGGTTGAATTCCGTCTCCGTAGCGAACCGCGTACACCTGAGTCGCCTCTGCCCCCAACAACACGATCATCGCCGTGTAGTAGACCCAGACCAGCAAAACGGCAAGCGATGCGGCGGCCGCTCCCAGTTGAGCACCGGGTTCGCTCATGGAGAAATAAAGCTGCATCAGATAGCGGCCAACCAAAAACAAAACCGTGGTCACGGCCGCACCGACCGCCACGTCACGCCATTTGGTGACGGCGTCGGGCATGAACTTAAAGATGGAAGCAAAGATCACGAACACGACCAGTGCTTGCACAGCAAAGTTCGCAAAATGAGCGAGCGTTTCTGACATGCCAACCCAGCTGCCAACTTGATCACCCAGAGCGGTCAGCACCGAGGAGACGACCAGCGAAACCAGCATCAAGAAACCAAGACCCAAGATCATCCCAAACGACAAGAATCGCTTCGCCAAGATGTCTTTGATACCGCTGTTGTCCGGGTCCGGCTTGACTTCCCAAACCTGATTCAAAGCACCTTGCAATGCCGAAACAACTCCAGTCGCACCGACCAGAATCCCCGCGAAACTCAACAACGTCTTCCACCACTTCCCGGAAGCTTCCTCGTGATTGTTCATGATCGTTTCGATCTGATCGACCGCCGCGGGATTGCCAATCATTTGCGAAGCTTGCGTCTGCAATATGCCTTGAGCCTTCTCGGTGGCCTGCTCGCTGTCGTACATCACGGACAAACTGAAGGTCAGTACCGTCAGCATCAAGTAAAGCAAGGGAGGCAGTGCAAACGCGGTGTAGTACGCGAGCGCCGCAGCCAACGTGCTGCAACGATCCTTGGAAAACTCCGAAAACGTCTGCTTGAGAAAACCCACAACTCCACCGCTCGATTGAAAGGAAAACGAATACGCTTTACCTTTACAGCAATCGACGTGCCGATCAGACTCAATGTGGCCTCGATGCGATTCGACCAACGATTCAGGCGTTTTCGCGAAGTTCTGGGAAGACATCCAGATCGAGGTCGCGACGTTTGATGACCGCCGAAATCCGAGTCAGAAAATCACTCTTCAAATTCGCGACTTGCTGCTGCGACAGATTCAATTGCTCAGCGACTTCCCGGTTGCCGCGTCCCATCACAAACAACAATTCGATCGCTTTCAGCTTTCCAAAGTTGCCACGTGACTGCCAATTCGCGATTTGTTCTTGGACGACTTCCACAACCAGGTCTTGTTCCAACTCGCGGCGTTCAGCACTGCGGCAGATGGAACTCGGCAACCGAACGCCGTCAGCTTCGACATTGTCGCCACTCCCGGAGCCGGATGAACTGCCTCGTCCCAGCAGCGGCAGTTCCGGACGACGCCCGGACTGACGCAAATGATCAGTCAGCTTGTAGCTGCAAATCGAGAACAGATAGCTCTCCAGTTTTCGCCGCGAATCGTAGTTGGGGAGCGAAACCAAAAAGCCGACAAAGGTTTCCTGCACGATGTCTTCGCTGGCTGCCAAATCACCGACTCGACGCCGAGCGTACGCCAGCAGGCGGCCTTCGAATTGGTCGATCAATTCTTGCCACGCCTGAGAATCCCCTGCGCGAATTTGACCGATCAAACGAATCTCGTCTTCACGATCAGGATCGTTGGGGGAAGACGGCGAGGGAGCGGGTGCATTCATGAGCACCAGATTAACTGCAATTTGCAAATGCGTCGATCAACCCGACTTTCCACCTACGATTGGAAATCCGCCAACGGTAAAATCAAAGCATGAATGAATCCAAATCATCACCGGACTGGTCCAGTCGCCACTGCGTCCCCTGCGAGGGCGGCATCGACCGAATCTCTGCCGACGACGCGTCTCAGTACCTGACTGAACTGCCGGATTGGTCGCTCGAGAACGATGGAAACCAAATCACGAGAAAGTTGAACACGGGCGACTTCCAAACCGCGATTCGGCATCTCAATGCGATTGCGAAATTAGCAGAAGCAGAACAACACCATCCCGATCTCCATTTGACCGGCTACCGGCATCTCCGCATTGTCCTGACCACGCACGCGATCGGCGGACTCAGCGAAAATGACTTCGTGATGGCCGCTCGCATCAATCAGGTTGTCTCGTGAGCGTTCCTTACGACCGAGCCCTGGCGTTGCTGGACGAATGCAATGGCGACGACCTCTGGAGCATCGAGCATTGCCAACTACGCCGAGTGCCGCAGGAATGGATCGACGAGTTGGCCGACGCTTTCGAAACCAGCTACCGCTTTCGCGATCAAACGATTTCCGTCCCTGATCCGGCGGGGCGCCGTGTGGTCAACCAATACCATGGCGTGCGAGACGTCGATCTCGCGGTCAAACTCGGCAAGCAATTGGGCGTGAACGTGGAATCAATCCAGTCCATTTCGCTGACTCGCCAATCGCTCGTGCGAAACATCAAGGACGCGGTTTTCGAGGGCTAAATCGCCTCGGACCACTGACTTGAATCAAAGTGGTGTAATTCTTTCGGACTTGTCGTCAACTTCTCCGATGCAGTATAGGCGTGTTCGCAGGCGGTCCAATGGACTGCTCACGACCAATGCCCGTCTTTTCAATTGCGACCCGTCATGGCCCAAGCAAACCTCCCGGGAAGTCTCCCTTTCTACGTTCGCTCGCGAATTATTCGCGGACTCGCCGCCGCCTGCCTTTTCGCGACCGGTTCTGCCGTGCTCAGCGAACAGGTTCACGCACAGGGCGGGTTCGCTCTCCCATCCAATTCGGTTGCGAGAGGCCCATCCACTGCCGAAACGCAGGCTGCTCCGCAAGGCTTCACGCCGCGAGCCGCTGGCCCAACCGCATCGAACACACCGCCCAGCCTACAAACACCACCTCAAACCACTGCCAATCGCAACGCGTTGCCAGCCGGTGGTGGTGCACCTGCCGGACAGTTGTCCGGTGGTGGCCAATTGCCACGCGAAGCCGGCCAAGAGCACCGGGTCTACAACATCAGCCCTTACACCGGTTACTTGACCAAGCACGATCGCCCTCACCAAGCCATCGTCGACTGGATCGTTCGAGAAACCGGAACTGACGTTTGGCACACCGAACCCTTTGGTTTCATGAGTGCTGACCGAGATGAACTGAAGGTTTATCACACCAACGAAATGCACCAAGTCATCGGCGGAATCGTCGAACGCTTCGTCGCGGGTGACAAAGAACCGCAAGTCATGAACTTGCGACTGATGACGGTTGGGAATCCCAACTGGCGCAGCAACGCTCACATGTTGATGCAGCACGTCAACGTTCAATCACCTGGCCTGCAAGCTTGGTTGCTTACGAAAGAGAACGCGGCTTTGGTCATGAACATGCTTCGCTCACGAACCGATGTTCGCGAAGTCCAAGCCGTCGACTTGATCACCAACAACGGTCAAACCGAAAAACTTGCCAGCACCCGCGGTCGCAACTACGTCCTGAACGTCAAACCCTCGCCGGCGAACTGGCCTCCGTACGAGCCTGAAACCGGTGAGATCCAAGAAGGCTTCCAAATCGAAGTCAGCCCGCTGCTCAGCGTCGACGGTCGCACGCTCGATTGCGTGATCAACGCCAACATCGACCAAGTCGACAAATTCGTGCCGGTCGAGCTCGACCTGCCGCTTCCGAACAACCAAGTTCACCGCACCAAGATCGAAGTGCCCCAGCTTGTGAGCTGGCGTTTGAACGAACGATTCCGTTGGCCGTCGGACATGGTGCTGCTACTCTCCTGCGGTGTTGTCGCCAGCCCCGAGCGACCTCAATCCAGCGTGCCACTTTTCAACCTCAGCTCCATCACCGGAACAACCGCTGGCCGAGCCGATGCGTTGATGTTCGTCGAATTCCGTGGCCGAGCCTCGGACAACCTGACCACCACCCCGTTGGTGCCACAAGTTGGTTCCCGCGTGTCGGCTCCCAATCGCGGACGCTATTGATTCGCGTTCTCCCGTTCATTTGACGGGTCTTCACATGTCGCCAGCCCACTCTCACCCACGTTTTCGTGGGTCCGCAGTGGGCTCCGGCGTTCACGGTTAGTGTCCCGTCCCGCTTCGCGGACGGATTTGCTATCTTGCCGGCCCGCAAAGTCCTCCATTCCTGCTTCGTTTACATCCAGTCTGACGTGACTGGATACGAACCAATTCACTTAGCCATCGTCCATGCCTGCTACCTCCGCCCAACGCGTCGTGATCACCGGCATCGGCGTGATCAGTCCGCTCGGTAACACCCCCGAAGAACTCCTCAGCGGATTGCGGGAAGGCAAAAGCGGTATCGCTCCGTTCACGCAAATCCCAACCGACGCTCTGCCCATCAGCAACGGCGCAGAAGCCACAGCGTTCACGGGTCACATCAGCGACTACGGACCGCTTGAAAAGGCACTTCAGCGGACGATTCGCAAAGGCAGCAAAGTCATGTGCCGCGAAATTGAGATGGGCGTCGCGGCAGCCCAATTGGCTCTGCACAACGGTGGCCACAACCCGGACGACTTCGATCGCGATCGCACCGGAGTTGTCTATGGATGCGACTACATCATGTCGCTCCCCGAAGAATACGCAGAAGGAATTGCGGCCTGCACGACCGACGGTGAATTTGACTTCACCAAATGGGGCGACTTGGGACTTCCGAAAGTCAACCCGCTGTGGTTGCTGAAGTACTTGCCCAACATGCCCGCGTCACACATCGCGATCTACAACGATCTTCGCGGCCCCAACAACTCGATCACGCTTCGCGAAGCATCCGCCGGTGCGGCATTGTCCGAAGCCGTCTCCACCATCTCTCGCGGTCACGCCGACGCCTTGGTTGTGGGAGCGACTGGATCACGCGTTCACACGCTGCGAACGCTGCACGCATCCATGCAAGAAACCCTGGCGTCAGACACCGAAGACCCCAGCCGTATGTCGCGGCCGTTTGACTCCAGCCGTGACGGCAGCGTTGTTGGCGAAGGTGCCGGTGCATTCCTTTGCGAATCGTTGGAACATGCTGAAAAGCGTGGAGCGACCATCTACGGTGAAATCGTCGCGTGCAGCTCCAGCGCCGTCGGTCCTGCCGCTGGCAATCAACCAATGCGAAAAGGATTTGCAAACGTTCTCCGCGGAGTGATCAACGCGGGACGTCAAAGCGGCTTCGCTCCCGCCGAAGGCAAAATCGAAGTCGGCCACATTCACGCTCATGGTTTGTCCGACGTCGAAACCGATGCTTGCGAAGCCGGCGCGATCGCGGACGTGTTCGGGTTCACCGATACTCAGCCACCAGTCACCACCGCCAAAGGTCACCTCGGCAACATCGGTGCCGGCAGCGGCATGGTGGAAATGATCGCCAGCCTACAAAGCCTGGGCAATGAACTGTTCCCGATCCGCAACCTGGAACAACTGGACGAAAATTGCCCCATCGCGGCCGTGACGTCGGGCGACCAATCCGCTGGTCACAACTTCATCAATCTCAACATCACGCCGCAGGGTCAAACCACGGCCGTTTGGATCACCAAACCTCGCTAAGCAGTTCGGCAGGAATGATCGGGTAGAACCTCACGTAGGCGAGTCTCTCTGAGACTCGCAAATGACAGCATCTCGGAGAGACGCCGCTACGTGATAAAGCCCAAAGACTCCCGCTCACGTGCTTAGGCACGTTGTCGCCCGCACTGGACGACTAAAAAAAGCGGCTCCCGGTCGCTCGAGGGCTAGTCGAATCGCGGACCGGGAGCCTCGCCGGTTTCGGAACACCCTCCACCGACTCAAGCTTCTATCTCTCGAACCGAATGCAAACGCATTGCGCCCGTTTTCGAGAAACTCTCTTTGCAAACGCGTTTCGCGATCAATCGTGATCGTGCCCCTCATGGTCATGATCGTGCGAAATCTTTCCGGTGTAGGACTTGCCATCGATCTGCAATGTCACGGCTCCCTCGGCACCTTCTTTCATCCATCGAGCCATCTCGGCATCGGAGATCGTGAATGACGAAGCTTTGCCGTCCGTTGGGTTCGATGCGGGCAGAGCAAACGTCCTCACTTCGTCGTCGTGTTTCAAGCTCACCGACAACTCGGCTGCATCGATCGCTACCGTCTCTGATGCGGCTCCGTCCAAGACGTTCAGCGTCACCGACTGATCGTCATGAAGCATTTCTAAATGGAAAGCTTCTTTGCCCAATTCAATCAGTTCACCGCCGTTGGGCCCATGTTCCGGATGGGCGTGCGAGTCCGGTGGCGCTCCTTCCATCACCACCGTGTCGGGATCGGCTCCAGAATCTTCAGCAGGCTTCGCACCGCAACCAACTGAAAACAAACAAGCCAGGGCCGTCAAACTCCATGCAAACTTCATCTCAACTCCAGGGACAAAAGGAAAGGACATCAACATCTCAACATTTGGCTTGGATCGACTCGGTGACACCTAAATCGCCGCAAACCAAAGTCACTCGCGTCTGTTTCAATTCTCGAAGGGCTCGCTGAGTTCTCCGGTTGTCTCGGCCACCATTTGCTGTCCGGCCGTTCGACCGATCGCCCAAAACAAAGCGGGCCGAACGAAGAACTCCGCCAGCGTGCTGCTGAGCAACCCTCCGACGATCACGGTCGCGATCGGATACAGGATCTCTTTGCCGGGCTCGCCCGCGGCCAACGCCAACGGCAGCAATCCAATGCCAGAAGTCAGCGCCGTCATCAGCACCGGGGCCATGCGTTCTTGCCCCGCTCGGACCACCATCTGGTGCGTCCATGATTCGCCTTCGTGGCGAACAAGGTGCAGATAGTGATTGAGCAACAGGATTCCGTTTCGACTGGCGATCCCGCACAACGATATGAATCCGACCATCGCGGCTACGGTTAGGTTCTGATCAGTGAGCACCAAAGCCCCGACGGCACCGACAAACGCGGTTGGCAACGCGACCAAGACCTGCATGGAAAAGTTGACATTTCCAAAGAGCGTGTAGAGGACCAGGAACATTCCCACCAAAGCGACACCCGACAAGATCATCAATCGACGAGTCGCTGACTGTTGGCTCTCAAACTGACCACCATATTCCAAGTAGTATCCCGGCGGCAGTTCCAAATCCTCCAACCTCGATTGGATGTCGTTGACCACGTCCACCACACCACGATCGGACACATTGGCCTGCAACACGATCCGGCGACGCACTTTCTCCCGCTTGATCATGTTTGGCCCGTCGCTTCGGTAAACATCGGCCAATTCGTCCAGCGGTAGCGTTCCGCCATTTGGCAATGGAACTGGCAATCGCATCAGCTTGTCGATGTTTTCGCGATACGGTTCATCCATCCGAAGCATCAAATCAAACGTTCGTTGCCCCATCACCACTTGGCTGACGACTTGCCCATTCATCGCGGTCTCGACCAACTCCATCACATTCGCGGGACGCAATCCGTTTTGAGTCAGTGCAAGCTGATCCACATCGATTCGTAGTTGCGGGATGTTTGTTTGTTGCTCGATCATCACGTCGGCCAAACCGGGTACATCGGCAATCCGTCGCTTCATTTCCTCGGCCTTGTTTCGCAACACGTCCAAGTCATCGCCGTAAAGCTTGATCCCGATCTGAGCCTTCACTCCCGAAATCATGTGGCTGATCAGGTGAGCGAGTGGTTGCTCGGTACTCGACACCACACCGGGAAAGTCTTCCATCGTTTCGCGAACCGTCTCGATGGTCTTTTCGCGATTGGCACCATCATCAATTTCCAGAAACATCTCGGTGACGTTGACTCCTTCGGCGTGTTCATCCAACTCCGCTCGACCGGTCCGGCGAGCGACCGACTTCACTGAGTCGATCTTCATCAACTCCTCTTGAATCGCCACACCAATTTGATTGCTCGTCGCCAGCGACGTCCCCGGAGCCAACAACGCGTTGACCTGGACCGCACCTTCATTGAATGGCGGCAAGAAGTCACGCTCCAACCGCGAAAGTGCGATTGCGGCGAAGACAACCAAAACCGCGGTGGCCGCGAGAACAGGAACAGCCAATCTCGTGCTGAACCGAATCGCCAATCCAGCGATTCCCTTCAATCCTTCAAGCAAACGCCCTTCTTCAGCGTCTTCACCACCCAACATCCATTCCGAGACTTGGATCAAAATCCAAAACACGGGCGTCAACAAAAGCGTCCAAGCGAGTTGGCTTCCCGGTAGATGCCAACCTTCGATGAACCAATGCGACAACCGAGGCAAGACCCAAGTGACGGTCAATCCTGAGACCCCAAATGCCAACACGGGAACGACAATTTGCCAATTTCGCTTCCCGACCATCAGCAATGACGCTAGGACTGGTGTCACGGTCAGCGACACGGCCAAGGACGCGATCAGTGACACGACATACCCCATCGCCAAAGGAACGAAGAGCTTGCCTTCCATTCCCTCCAACGCAAACAGTGGAATGAACACCAACACCACGATCGCTGTGCCATAAACCACACTGCTTCGCACTTCGACACTGGCGTCGTAAACCACTCGCAACACCGGACGAGGGCTGTCCGAGTGCCGGTTCTCTTTCAATCGACGAAAGATGTTTTCCACGTCGACGATCGCATCGTCGACCAACTCGCCAATCGCTACCGCCAATCCACCCAGCGTCATGGTGTTGATCGACAAACCAAAGATCGCAAAGACGCAGGCCGTCGAAATGATCGACAGCGGAATCGCGGTGAGGGTTATGAACGTGGTTCGAAAATTCAGAAGGAACAAAAACAGAATCACCAACACCAACACGCCGCCGTCGGCCAATGCCTCGACCACGTTCTCAATTGCACGATCGATGAACGAGCGTTGCGAATAGACGTTGGCAATCCGAATGTCGTCCGGAAGCGATACTCGAAGCTCTTCGAGTGCCTCCACAATCGCCTGATCTACTTTTCGCGTGTCGCTGCCGGGTTGCTTGTTGATCGTCAGCACCACGGCGGGACCGCCTTCGACATTGCCCGCTTCGTCTCGCAAAAATGCCGACGAGTCACCACGTTTGACTTGAGCTCCCTCAACCACTCGTGCAACATCGGCCAACGTCACCGGACGTCCCGCTCGCATCGTGATCGCGATCTGCTTGAGTTCGTCCAGACTGGTGATGCGTCCGAGCCCTCGCACCAGCAACTCATTGGCACCTTGGTCGTCCAAGTAGCCGCCCGTCGCGTTCATGTTGGATTCGTCCACCGCCGTATGAACGTCTTCGATGGTCAGTCCAAACTGAACCAGCTTGTCCGGATCGATCAGAACCTGATACTGCTTTCGACCGCCGCCCATCGTGAAGACTTGCGACACACCGGGCACCGTCAGCAATCGCTGACGTACGACCCAATCGGCCAGCGTCCGCACCTCCATCGGCTCCGTTTCGCCTCCTTCACTCCACATCCCGTACATCAGGATTTGGCCCATGATCGACGAAATCGGTGCCAGGGTTGGCTTCACACCGTCGGGCAATTGCTCTGACGCGAGTTGCAGTCTTTCGTTGACGATTTGCCGGTCGTTGTAGATGTCGGTGTTCCACCCGAACTCGACATAGATGACTGACAAACCGATCCCACTGCTGCTGCGAACCGCCTCCACACCACTGGCCCCGTTGAAAGCCGTCTCCAACGGAAACGTGATCAGAGTCTCGACCTCTTCGGGCGCCATCCCGTGGGCTTCGGTGATCACAACCACTCGTGGCCGGTTTAAATTCGGGAACACATCGATGGGAAGCCGACTGGTTTGCCAAGTCCCCACGCCGAGCATGATCGCGGCGGCCACCAGGATCAGCAGGCGGTTCCTCAGCGAGAATTGAATGATCTTGTCTAACATCGTGAATCTTCAGTGGAATGGTTTGGCGCAGTGACGTGACGCGGCGTGCAAGGTCTGCCGCATGGATCCGGCACGGAGAGAATCTCAAAGCGAGTCGGTATGGAACGAGGTCAGTGGTTGTGTCCGGCGTGCGGATCGATCGCTCCACCACCACGGTTCTTCATTTCCATTTGCAACTGATGAGCGCCACGAACCGCGATTCTCTGACCAGGCCAAACTTGCCCATCGTTCTTCAGTGCGACGTGAACACTGTCGCGAGCCATCACTTCCACCGGAACGCGATCGAAGTGATCACCGTTTTCGATGAAGACGAAACGATTCAATCCTTCCTCGGCCACCGCATCCTTCGGAACGACAATCGCGTTTTCCATTCGCGAGACTGGCAAGCGAAGCGTCAAACGTTGGCCCGGTTTGAAACGCCAACTGACGTACCGCTTTTCGTTCCGCGTTTCATCCCTTTCGATTTCATTCTCGAGTCCCACATAGAACGCGAGCGAACGAGATTCGGCCTCCACCTTGTTGCCGATGTAAACCACGTTCAATCCATCCAAGATCTCGACTTCGCCGTCCGCACCGCTCATGGTCGCCTGCACTTCCGCGTGTGTGTCGGCCGCCTGACGAAGCAACTTGGCGTCTCGCTGGTACGCTTGTCCTTCAATCAACAACTGCGAGAAATCAGATATCTGCGAAATCTGCTGGCCTGCCGTAACTGATTCGCCACGTCGTACGTCCAGCTCCGAAACCACGAATTCAGCATCAATGTGAGTGTGGCCGTGGTCGTCCAGTGGAGGTGGCTGCATCGACGCGATTCGCGCGTCTGGATTGCCCGCCATCCGGTCAGTTGCCCGGCTGAGCGACTCGTGGTGCAACGAGTTGTCTTCCTCCACCCAAGGTGCCCGAACGACCAATTCGCGAATCAATGTTCGATCACGCTCGATCGACTCGATTTGCTGTTCGGTCAAACCATGCAACAACATGGACTGCTTCGCCGCACGGATCCCCGCCAGCAATTTCTCTCGCTCATACTCGCGAGCCAACCGCGTTTTGCCGGACACAGCGCCCGAATTCGTGATCGCTGACAACCGCTGAATTTCCCGGTCCTCCACATCCAATTGCCCCAACTGCAGCAAGAAGTTCTCTTGCGTCTCGACCAAATCCTGGTGCGTGAGCCGCAGCCGAAACATCGGGGCACCGCTTTGAATCAGCTCGCCACGCGAGACGTGAATCGCGTTGATCACCCCGGTCAACGGCGACGTGATGGAGATGTGCGTCTTTCCCGGCCAAGCTGTCACCATGCCAGGAACCTCGACATACTTGGTGTACGGACCGACGGTGACGGCCTCGGTGCGAAGCCGCAAATTGGCTCGCGCCTGCTGACTCAGCTCAAGCGAATTCGCTTCGTCATGGCCCTCGTGATCGTGACCTTCATGACCGCCACTTGAATGATCATGGCCGGCATGGTCATCCGACTCGACCATTGCCTTCGATTCGGCGGTCGAACGACTTCCGAAATCGGTGAAGAAGTAGAGACCGGCCGCTACCGCGATCACGACGGCTAACAACGAAAGAATCGAAGTGCGAAGCGACGCGAGCCACTGATTGGATGAAGTCATGACAGTGCACAAAATCTGAGTGAACGATCGGATGACTATCACGTCCAGCGGCAAAGCCGAACGTCATGCCAAGCATCTCAGTTCGCGTCGGAAAAGAATGGACTTGCGAGGCTGGTACAACGAGCCAACGCAAAACGTCATTCAGTGCCTATCGCGAACGAATGCTGGTTCCGATCTAGAAACTGGTTTGGGGATGAAAGCAGAACGATGTTTGAATCGTTGATGTGGCATGACCACACTTACGAACAAACCATCGCGAAGCTTCCCAAACTCAAATCACCCAAGTGCACAGCAATGCACAGTGATACCGGGATCCCATCGCGGTCCAGCCGACATCGTCAGCGACCGCCCCCGTTTTGATCGCCGAACTCTGAGGTTCGTCGCCATTCAAATGCGTATCGAGATAGGCGAGCATTGGCATTTCGATGACGAACTGCACGTCATTCGAATTCACAAAACTGCACCCCGCCCCGCCGTGACACCCGGGATGGTCACCGTCACAGGGATCCGATTGACAATCGCACCCAACACCACAGACCGAACCGTCAGCGATGGGTGAATCCTCTTTCAACCGCTCGGTGTCACAACCTTTGTTGTGATGATCACACGTCCCATGCAGTGCCGAATCGTGATCATGCCCGGCGTGGACACTTGGCGATTCGTCGGCCGCATTCACATGATGACAACCGTCGTGCACATGCCCCTCACACGCAATTGCATGATGCATCGAACACCCGAAAAACAGGTGCAGCAACAATGCTACGGCGGTGGTAAGACGACAAAATGCGGACACGGTTTCTCTGAATGTGAAAGGTTGCAAGTATTATCGGTAGTTCTGACGGCGAAGGCCAGATCGAAGAAATCTTCGCGATTGGTTTTCCACTAAAAACTTGAAACGCAGCGGCAATGAGGTGTTCAGACGTGCCGGTCACTCATATCAACCGTCCAAGGTCACCAACAATCCTTCGATTTCCGCAGCGGCTTGTCGAGCTTCCGCGGCAGCTTCCAAGACGCTCAAACGCGTGTTGAACAATGTTCGTTGAATGGTAAGCAGCTGAATGTAGTCCGTTTCACCGGCCTCAAACGCTCGCTGAGAAAGCTGATACGTCTCTTCTGAGGTCGGCAAAACGCTGTCATTCAAACGGCGATAACGCTCGAGCGCGACTTGATAGCGACCAGCTGCACTGGCCAATCGTCCTTCCAAACTGAGTCTCGTTCGATCAATCGCTGCCGACGCCTCAGCGATGCTGGCACGAGCACTTCGAATGTTGCCTTGGTTGCGATTCCACAACGGAAGTGGCACGCTCACGCCGACGCTAGCGAACGTGTCGTCCGTCGACGCGTCAACTCCGACACCAATTTGACCGGTGATATTGGGCGTGACTTGGGCGCAAGCCAAACGCAATGACCAGCGTGCACGTTCCAGCGCTGATCCAGCCGCTGTGATCTCAGGACTGGTCGCGGTGATTTCGGCAAGCAACGACTCCCAGGGTGTTTCGATCAAGCCTTCACCGACCTCACCCACCAACGCATCCGCCGGCAAAGTCTGCAGTCCCGTTGCTGCGGCGAGCACACCGCGGTTGGCCCGCAATTGCGTTGCCGCATTCTCTGCGGTAATTCGAGCTTGCTCAGCTTCGACGCGCGCTTGCAACCAAACCACGCGTGAAACTTCTTGAGCATTCAACAAGTCCTGGACACTGCTCAATGACTTTTCCGCCAAATCAACGATCTGGTTAGCGATCTGAGCCCGACGTTGAGCGACAATCGCCGCGGCGAATGCGGACCGAACGTTCGTCAGCACACGCAACTCCGCCATTCGCAACTCAGAACGCCGGCGTTGCGCTTCGTGAGCCTGAACCTGCTGAGCGATCTCCAGTTTGTTCGCGGTCACAAACTGCTGCGACAACTGGACGGTGTGCAATCCCGACGAGGATTCGTTGCCAATCTCATCCGACTGATACTGCAGCACAGGATTGAATGGCAAACCAGCCTGAACGGCTTGTCCAGTTGAAAATGCAACCCGAGCTCGTGCTTCCGCGATCGCCGGGTGCGTCCCCAACGCCATCGCCTCCACCGACGACAACGTCAATCCACTTTGCTGAACAGGACTAGCAGACGGTGAGTCCTCAGACAGTGAGCCCGCAGCCAAAGACGAAGAGATTTGGTCCTGCGATGGCTCGACCTCGTTCATCGTAGCTTCCAACGCCATCGCATCGCGCAAAGTTTGGGGTTCGATGACCAACGTGAAGTCCTGGTCGTCAGCCGCATTCATTTCCGGTGGCGCTGTTACCGCGATCGGCTCCGGTTCTGTTTCACGGGCTAACGACCACTCGTCAAAGCCGACTTGCTGAACTCCTACCTGCGGATTCGAGCCCGCCGGAACCTTTGACTCCGCGACCATTTTCGAAACGGGCTCCGAAGCCGCGATCAATCCATCCGAGCGAGTTTCCCCAATGGTCTGACAACCACCGCTCATCCCCAATGCAGCCAGCAACAGCAAGCGTTTCGCAATTCGCTTCCGCCCATCGACTTCCGAATGCTTTTGCACAACGACACCTTCCATGAAAATCGCAACTAGCCCGATCATTCCATCGGTCCAACACGATGGCTGTATCAGGCATGATTGCGACAACCCGAACGATTCCCCCGATCCGAGCTTCCGACTGTAGCGATTGTGCCGGTCGTCGAAACCGCGATGTCATCGTCTGAGAAGCTCGCTCAGAAACCCGCGGAGGCTTTCAACCAATCCATCTCCGATCGCTGAAGCGAGACTGGAATCTCCGTCCGGTAGATTCGCAAGGTTGTGCTCAAACACACGTTGCTCCCCAGAAGTCATCTGCCGAGAACGTTTGCGAAATCGAGCAGCATCTCGTCCTTGCGCGGTTGCTTCATACCGAATTTGAAAACGAGCCAATTCCCCAGAGTCAAACCAAACCCACTCGCAACTGCGGCATCGATCGAGAGCGAACGAATCCGTCCCCGGCTGATCTTCCTTGTCCATCAACCGACGGCACCGCGGGCATCGAAGTTGAAGATTGTTGTCACCGGATTGCGAGATCTCCTGCTGCAACTCCTCCGGCGAATTGGTATCCCGGCGACAAATGTCTTCCACGCGTCGAGACTGCACCAAGTAGCCGACACACTGGTGACATTTGAAAACGTTCACCCCTTCGTACTGACTTCGGACGAGGGAACTGGCACACACGGGACACTTCATCAAAGACCTCAATCATCAGCATTGAAAACCCATCAAACAGTCTATCTCATCAAGCTTGCATGCATGCCGCCGTCGACCACGTTGACCTTCAATGACCCCGGCAGCTTCTCGAGGACGACCGCGTGTGTTGGATAGGTGAACGCCATGCCGACCGGCCCGGTCCCACTCGGAGAACTTTCTCGCAGATACACGTTCAGAACATCTTTCCGTAAAGCGATGCCGACAATACGGATCGAATAGCCCGTCGTGTTGCGCTCACCAAGGGCGGCGATCACGACGGTCTCCCTCGAAAAATCAACTGACTGAAAAGCTTGTGATACTGACTCAGACGACTGCCCCGTTAATTGAACAAAGTCATCGACTGACTGGATCAAGTGAATGCCAGGCGACATCACTCGGCCGACGTTGATTGTTTGCCGAACCGGGATGTGCTCCCCATCGACGATCGGAAGCTCGTCGATCTTTGATGGAGCACAACCGCTGGCGAAACAAACGAGAACGGCAAGAATTGGGCGAGCAATGAAGTTGGTCATGAGAATTCATCTCGTCTGAGTAGTCGTGAAAAGCTTCGGGGTTTGTCTTCGCCGGTATCATTCACCGCATCCACGCATCGGCGACTGGATCATCGCGAGCGACACGGACGGCCGCGCCGCTCGAACATTGACGAAGGACTATTTCAAGCCTTGTTCACGAAGCCACTTTGCAACTTCGGCTCGGCCGTTCTTCACCTCGTCCAGCGGGCTAATTTCTTTGTCGGGGTTCCCAAACGGAAGTCGCTTGCCGTAGTACGCATGCATTGAGACACCATGCTTCGACGGTCGTGGGTCGGAAGTCGCATACTCCAATGCGTTCTTGCCATCCATGCCTCCGTAGAAATCCTGCAGCACATCCGCAACGAATGAGCCGCGGACGCTTTTGTAAACACGTCCTTTCGACAAATAATGGTTTGCACTTGTCACTCGTGTGGAGCCATCCCACCGAACTTCAAATCGCGAATGCTTTCCACCTTTGGCGATCTCATCTTCGTCGCATCCCAACGTTGACACCCCATTCAAATCAGCCCCCATGTCCACCAGACGTTTTACCAGTGCCAGATCGCCAGAAGCTGCCGCGAAGTGCAAAAGCGTCTTGCCGCCACAGCGAGCCCCCACTTTGAGTTCGCCCGCCTTCAAAGCTTCCAAGACTGCAGACGAATCGCCCAGAACCAAAGCCTCGATCTCAGCCGGATATTCGATCGTTTGGCTGCGCATCCGAAATTGGTAGTGAGGTTGAATCAACACCAACTCATCGAGGCGTAGCCCAGATGCCAATTGCCACTCGCCGAGACCTTCCGTCTGAATGTTTTTCAACACATCCAGCCGATGTTCCCGATTGATTCGCTGAGCCAAATCGGCATGACCAGAAGTGGCGATCAAGTGACCAACCGCGCAGTGCGTGCCCCAAGGATCGATGAAAACTGGGCGACGACCGGGTACGAAAATGTTCTGCGGAAAGTCTCCTTCGACCATGTAGTCGCGAAGTCGCTGAATATTCGCTGAACGCTGATCCAACTGCGAACGACTGAGATCACTGATGTCCGCCGCATTGAGTCTCGCGATCACCAGTTCAAAATGCTTCTGAAGCAAAGTGACTTCGTTGTTGAGTGCTTCTACCCCATTCCGATCGAACTCTTCATGAACCTTGCCGGCCCAATTGGGATTCACCTCGAGGAGCCGTTTGTGCAGGTTGTGTTGCCGCTCCGTCGCCTCTTCTTTCACTGCGGCTGGCACAACACCCACAGTCGAACGTTCGACTTTTGGCGTGGTGGCAGGCAAACCAGATACCGCCAACATGGTGGGCAGCAGGAACGGGATGACAAATTCGGACAGTTGCTTCATGAAAGACATGATCTTGAATCCAGCAGAAAAGGGAGGCATTGGGCGAAGCATTCTTCGCCTCAATTTCCCCTGCGAAATCCCGTCCGCCCGCACCTCACCAAAACTTGGTTTTTCTCAAAACTCAGCAAAATTGCTTTGTCGCAATGCCATCCCCGATCGGTGCCCGTCCAGACACACCTAATGGGGACGACTATCGGCGAGCGTTGTTGCTCGCCGTATCCAGTCGCGATTGGGCATCCAACGAAGCCAGCTATCGCCTGCAAAAGAAGACGACGCCATTCGCGATTGCAATCGACGCGAGGTAGACAATCCCGATCATCCCACCGACGACTGCAACGTCGGAAGTGATCGAGTACGTCGAGATGGTGATGTCGCCGTACGGTGAAACAGAATCAGTGACGTCGTCATAGAGCAGACTGACTACCCCGTTCTCGATCGACACGCTCCCGTACCAGCCGATGATTGCAACAACACTGGACAAGACAGCAACGACCGCCATCGTGACCAGTGCATAAGGCAAGTACGATCGCTTCCCAGCCACTTGACGGGCCAAGCTCGGCGTCTCGTACGGGTTCTCTGACAAACGACGTGCCTTCTTGTTTCGCACCAGTTGAACAAAGCCTTCCTGCTCAGCTTCCTTCGATCCATCAATTCGAATTCTTAGAACGCGGGTGTGGAGCGCAAGGGACCAATCAACTCCCCCCCGCGTCTCGCGATCGAAAGCAACCAAGCACTCATTTCGTGCATCGCTGCAACAATTCTGAGCAATGCCCATCATATCAATCTACAGACTGAAATGCGGGTCACAACGTGAATACGCCTCGACGAAACATCATCAAATATAGACTTTTTGATTCTTCGCTTGGTCGGGAAAGTAGCAATCTCTAACGTCGCGCTACGGGGTACAAACTCACGCTGAAAACCAGCCGGACTCTATGGATTTCGCTCGCTCAGATTTTCTGCATCGGGCGGTCCGCGTCTTGCTTCCCGCACCGTGCCAAGCACACATTCCGCGGGGAGATCGAGATGGTTTCGATTCCACCGCGAGTTTCAACATTGTCTATTTGCAGGTAACATCAGTGGTCATTAAGCAGAAAACCGGATTGCCAACACGCAGCGGTTTCACCCTCGTCGAACTCCTTGTCGTCATCGCCATCATCGGCGTCCTCGTCGGCCTCCTTCTACCTGCAGTTCAATCGGCTCGAGAAGCAGCCCGTCGGATGCAGTGCAGCAACAACATGCGGCAACTGGCTCTGGCTTGTCACAACTACGAGAGCACCTACAAACAGTTCCCAGCTTCCGCTGACAATCACGACTTTGTCGGTGTGGGACGGACTTGGATCCGTGGCGTTCTTCCTTACCTCGAGCAATCGGCTTTGGATTCGAACGACCTCGAGATCTATGGCCCGACTTTCGACGCAGATGCCATTCTGACCGAAGTCCCCATGCTCAACTGCCCCAGCGACCCGCTGTCTTCGACGCCAGTCAACGTTGGCTTTGGTAGCTCAGTGATCGCGACCAGTGCCGGCACAAACTACTTCGGAAACGCGGGCCACTACGGACGCTCCTCCAACCAATACCACGGAACCGATGCATCCGGCTTCAACGGGTTCCCCGCTGCGTTCCAGTACACGGCGGACGGGATGTTCCACAGCCAAGGTTCCGCTTTCGGTCCAGTGCGATTTGCATCTGTCATTGATGGCACTAGCAACACATTGCTGATCGGCGAGCGTGGATTGTTCCCCGCCAAACCAGGTACGGTTCAATCGGGCGGTTGGTTGACGACGTTCACGGGAGCACCATTTGGCGTCGGGCACTCGGTGCTGTGCTATGACTCGCCGGATGAAGCGGGTGGAGGATTCATCCCCTACTACGGTTTCCCAGTTGATTCCGACGGCAACGGAGGCATCTTGAACGACGAAGACTTGACCGGTGGACTCGGCAATCTGCCTGACAACGACGAGCACTTTTTCTTCAGCTATCACCCAGGCGGCTCGCACTTTGTCATGACCGACGGGTCGACCAAGTTCGTCACCTATTCCGTCGCCCAAGATGTTCTGACCGCTTTCCTGACGAAAGCAGGACACGAAGTCAACACCTTCGAAGAATAGGGTCAGCTCGAGTTCAATCGATGAGCAGACCCGTTTCAGCTTATCGAACATTCATGCGTTCGCCCCGGATTTGGTTTCACCGACCGGGGCCGACGCTCATCCATACGTAGCGATTGCGAGCCACCACTCGCAGCCATATTTCAACTCCACAGCGTTCCAATCAACAGCTTCATGTCACGCAAGAAATTCATCTCGTTCTCACTTCGATCATTGCCTCTTCTTGGATTGCTCAGCACGTTTGTTGCATGTGGTCCATCTGGCATCAGCCTCTCGGGAACGGCAACCGTCGACGGAACCCCCATTCAAAAGGGAAAGATCAGCCTAGTTCCCAAGGCGAACGTTAATTCGCCGACCGCCATGGCTCCCATCATCGATGGGGAATTCACAATTCCGGCAGCATCGCAATTGCGAGAAGGAAGCTTTGACCTTCGCGTCAGCATCACCGCAGATCGGACTCCCAAAGCCCAACTGACGTTCTTGCAGGGTGGCAACAAGGCCGCCGTCGGTACCGCGATCAGCCAGGCATTGAAAGACGCGCCACCATCGGAAGAGAGCTTCACGTCTGACTTGGAAGTAACCGGTTCAGAAGATGGCATTCAGCTCGAGTTCAAAAGAGAACCTGAGCCGAAAAAACGTCGCTAGGCAGGTAGGCAAGACTGCTCACGAATCCCATCAGCCGTTTGGACGTTCGCCCCGGTTGTGAATAGCAACCTGGGCCAACGCAAAAAGGCTCCGATGCGCAAAAACACCTGCGTATCTGCTTAGAATGGCCTTTGAATGACACGCCAATTGATGCACCCCTTTGATCGACATCTTCTGATTCCAACTGATTGCTAATGATTCCCCGTTGCTTGCTTGTTGTTCTGCTATTGGCATCATCCGTTGCCGCCGCCGAAGTCCACTTGGTCCCGCTGCCAACTGACATCAAAACGCTGGGTGGTCCGGACTTGGTTTTGCCCGAGACTGTCTCCACCAACACACCAACCGACGCGGACTGGGCGAACCATCTCACGATTTTTGGTGAGCACCTGAAACGGATGACTGACGGCCGTCATCAATTGCAGTTGGAAAGCGAGCAAAGCGGGTTGCTGCAGTTCAGCCACTCCAACGAATTTCCACCGGAAGGCTACACCGTCGCAGTGTCATCCGACCAAATTCGGGTCGAGGCTTCGACACTGAAGGGTTTGACGCGTGCGACGGCAACATTGCTGCAGTTGATCGGCGACGGTGAATCGAAGACGATTCCGCAACTGCAAATTGAGGATGCACCCAAGTTGGCCTACCGCAATCTGATGATTGACATGGGTCGCAATCCACACAGCATCGCTTTGCTGAAAGAAACGATCGACCTGCTTTGGTTCTACAAAGTTGACTCGGTGCAGTTGCACCTCACGGACGATCAACGCATCGCATTTCCATCAACCGCGTTTCCGAAGCTATGGGACTGGGTGATCACTTTGTCTCAGTTCGAAGAACTTGAACGTTACGCGGTGGCTCGCGGTGTGACCATCATTCCCGAACTCGAAGTTCCCGGCCACTCCGAATTGCTTCGTCGGATCTATCCCGAGGTGTTCGGAAACTCCGGAACCGAATTGACTAAGTCAAAAAAGGCTCTCGATGGAATCAAGACATTGCTGGATGAAATGATGGCGGTCTTTTCGTCATCACCCTACATCCACATCGGCGGCGATGAAGCATTTGGCGTGCCCGAAGATTTGCAACGAGACCTGATCAACGAACTGCACGCGTACCTCAAGTCCAAAGGCAAAGAGACTTTGGTTTGGGAAGGCCCGCGAGCGGGAACCGGAGACAACCGAGTCAACCCGGAAGTCATTCACCTCAACTGGCGAACGATCAACTACCCAGCCGACGAGATGATCGCAAACGGGCACCGGGTGATCAATGCGGCATGGGATCCTTTGTACTTGGTCGATCACTATCCGCGAACAAACTTCACGATGACTTCGCCGCAACACATCTATGAAACGATGTCGCTGACTCGTTTCAAACACGTGAACCCAGACATCCGGACCTACGCGGATCCGGTCGAAGTCGAGCCCACAAACAAGCTCATCGGGTTTTGCATGCCATGGTGGGAAGGACGTGAAGAGAACTTCTTGCCCCAAACCTTACCGAGAGTGATCCCGTTCGCCGAAGTGGCTTGGAATCCAAGCATCAAGCGAGATTACGAAGACTTCGAAAGCCGCGTTTCTTTCATCGAGCAAGCTCGTTTGGCGGCGTTCTATCCGGTCACGATTGAAGCCACAAACTTCGTTGTACCGGATGATGGCGTTTTCGAAGAAACAACAACGGTGACTTTGGAAACCACAAACAAACCGAGTGCTCCTTCGACTGGGAACCTCGAGATCCGATACACGACCGACGGATCGAAGCCATCAAAGGATTCGTCTGTTTATGAGTCGCCATTTAAGTTGACGGAGTCAGCAACCGTCCGAGCCATTGCCTACGCCGGTGACGATCCGATCGCGCATGGATCTCGATACAACTTGGTGAAAGTGAATGGACAACCAAACCTTGCTCTGCACAAACCAGTCACCTCAAACGCAACCTCTGGACCACCATTTTCAGTTCAACGAATCAACGATGGTGGAACCGAAAACCTCGGCTTCTATCTTGGCTATCCGGCGGATCCCGAGCCAATTCTGCTGACAATTGACCTGGGCAGCCCACAAATGGTGGAACATGTCAAAGTGTTCGCCTACAGCATCGCGGGATCGTTTGAGAAGTACGCCGTGGAGACATCCACCGACGGAGTCGATTTTGAAGAGGTGGCAACGCGGTTGGACAAGCCCGAAGTGCCGACCGATCCCGCCGAACACCGCTTCGCACCTCGCGAAGTTCGCTATGTTCGGATCAAGACACACGGCAACAAAGGCTATGTGTTCAACTCATTCTCAAAGATTGTCGAAGTACAAGTCTTCTAAGTAGAACGCGGGTGACTTCGGGTATACCTGACGAACGGCGTTAGCCGCGGTTCACGCGATAAATTTGGGCGAACGTCCCAGCCGCTCGCCAGGATCCAACAAACCGCTCAAGCCCCGTCGCGAAATTAGACCGTTTTAACGGAATCGCAACGAGGCAAATCACCATTCAACTGTGCAGGGATATGGCACTTTCATTCATCGACTACGCGATCATCATCGCGTTCTTTGTCATCACGACATCCATCGGGCTTTTCGCGAGTCGGCGGGCAGGCAAGAGCTTTTCGGAGTACTTCTTGGCCGGCGGGCAGATGAGTTGGTGGATGCTCGGGATCTCGATGGTCGCGACGACCTTCGCGGCGGACACACCAAACTTGGTCACGGGAATCGTCCGTCGCGACGGTGTCAGCGGCAACTGGGTCTGGTGGGCATTCCTGCTCACGGGTCTGCTGACGGTGTTTGTCTATGCGAGGCTTTGGAAGCGAAGTGGCGTCTCAACCGACCTGGAGTTCTATGAACTCAGGTACAGCGGAAAGACGGCCGGGTTCTTGCGAGGATTTCGTGCGATCTACCTGGGGGTCGTATTCAATTGCTTGGTCATGGCGAGCGTAATCTTGGCCGGGATCAAGCTGGGTGGCGTTCTGGTGGGTGCAACACCCATTCAAGTTGTCCTGGTGACCGGAACGATCACCGTTGTCTACACGTTGCTGGGCGGACTAAGAGGTGTGATCCTGACCGATTGCTTTCAATTTGTCGTTGCAATGTTTGGATCCATCGCGGCTGCCTATGTCGTTTGCAATCTGCCGGAGGTGGGCGGCCTTTCGAACTTGCTGCAGCACGAAGAAGTTCGCTCCAAAACAGCTTTGCTTCCTGACTTCAGCGACATGGATGCGTTGATCCCATTGATCGTCATTCCTTTTGCGGTGCAATGGTGGAGCGGTTGGTACCCCGGGGCAGAACCCGGTGGTGGCGGTTACGTCGCGCAGCGAATGTTGGGCGCCCGCAGTGAAAAAGACGCGACGCTGGCCACGTTGCTCTTTCAAGTCGCTCACTATTCACTGCGACCTTGGCCTTGGATCATCGTGGCCCTCGCATCAATCGTCGTCTTCCCAAATCTAGAAAGCATTCAAACCGCTTTTCCAGACATCGATCCTCAATTCGTCCAAGACGACTTGGCCTATCCCGCGATGTTGACGTACCTGCCCAGCGGTTTGCTCGGCATTGTGATTGCAAGTTTGATTGCGGCGTTCATGTCCACGATCTCAACACACTTGAACTGGGGTGCCTCCTACATCGCGCATGACTTCTACCGTCGTTTCGTGAATCCAGAGGCAACCGAACAAAGGCTCGTCGCGACGGGACGCTGGTCCACAGTGGGTTTGATGATCGTCGCAGGCGCGGTTGCTCTGGCACTTGAAAGTGCGATGGAAAGCTTCAGTATCATCCTGCAAATCGGTGCGGGCACCGGGCTGATCTACATCTTGCGATGGTTCTGGTGGCGAATCAACGCGTTTACGGAAATCACCGGCATGGCGGTTTCTTTGGCCATCGCGATGTTCTTCAAATTCGGGTACTCATCGACGGGTCTGCCCGAACTCAACTCTTGGCAACAGCTCTTGACCGGAGTCGTGATCACAACACTCTCGTGGATGTTGGTCACGGTCGTCACCCCTCCCACCGATCGCGAGCCGTTGAAGAAGTTCTATCGCAAAATCCGTCCCGGCGGCGTTGGCTGGAAAACGGTCCGCGACGAATTGGCGGAAAGCGGCGTCCACGTCGAAACCGGCGATTCAATCACCGCAGGTTTGAAAGCCATGATGGCAGCGACATTCCTGGTTTACTCCGCGCTGTTCAGCACTGGGTACTTGCTCTATCAGTCATGGGGCTGCTTGGCGATCAGCCTGAGTGTGTGCGGGGCATCCGCGATTGCACTTTGGAAGAGCTGGCCGTCGCTGCGAATCGATGGCAGTCCTGCGAAACCGCAAGGAACGGAATGACCTCCATCTTGCTTAGCTGATAGCAACGAGTCCCTCAATGTTTCGCTTCCGCCATCACATCCGCCAGCTGGTTCAAGTCAGTCACGATCACATCGGGTCGTTGGACGTTGGGATACAACGTTTTACCAGGACGGCTGACAAAAGCAGTCTGCATCCCGACGCTCTTCGCACCGGCCAGATCCCATGCGTGGGCCGCGACCATCAAGACTTCGCCTGGTTGCAGCCCAAGGTCATCCAGGACCATTTGATAGGTGTCAGGATGGGGCTTGTACTTTTTGATTTGATCGATGCTGTATCGTTTTTCGAATAGATCGGTGAGACCGGCGTTCTTCATCTGAGTTTCGACGCCAATCTTTGACGAGTTTGTCAAACTCACCAAGCGAAATCCCTGCTCCGAAAGACGCTGTAGTCCTTCGCGAACGTCCGCGTGCGCGGGCAATGATCGCAATGGCGTAACGATCGCAGCTTTCGCGTCATCTTGGGTCAGTTCAATCCCTTCTTGCTCCGCGACCATCATCAACGCGGCAGTCCCTATGTCGCCAAAATCGTGGTACTCACCCGCCAAGGTCTCCACGAGCGAGTAGTGCAACATATTCGAAAACCAAAGCGGCAGAAGGTCTTCTCGACCATTCAAAGCCTCGCCAACCGACTGTTTCAGCCCGGCGAGATCAAGCAACGTTTCGTTCACATCGAAGACGATCACTTTCGGACTGGACATGATAGGTTTCCTGGATGGCTGACCTGCGAGAGTCTTCGCATTTTCATTCGCAGAGACGGATTTTGATTCTTGCGCGGACGATGTAGTCACCACCGAAAGCGAGACCAACACGGGAACGACGAAAATAGCTACACGAAAAGACATGAGAAGGACCAGCAGAGAATGGACTGACGAGACGACACGAAACGACCTACGAAGCAATCCTTGCTAAGCCAGTGATGCATTTCGCGTTCCTTTCTCCGCCGAGAATGATCCGAGCGAGCAACGCGGACGAAGCGATGCGGTCGAGTCTGGGCCGCGTGAATCCGAATTTGATATCAGCAGTTGGCCAGGAAAAATGGTGGTTCACAAACGCGTTGACAGCCATGGTCTCGTGGCTAGAATCGCCGACGTCCGAGGTGACTGGTTTGGTTTCTTCCAGATCAGTGAACAGGGAACTCCGGTGAAATTCCGGGACGGTCCGGCCGCTGTGTGCCGCCAGAGATCTTCGAAAGTCGATCTCATTGTTCGCTTTTCTATTCGGCCATTGCTCGTGCTTTCGCGTTGTGACGCGATCGTGAGTGAGAAGGCCATGAGTGAACAAAATGGTGATGAGTCAGAAGACCTACCTCGCACAAGACGTTTTGTTGCCTTCTTGGATTGGGGCGAACGTTGCAACGCTTACCGCATTGGTGCCATGCCTTTCATTGAGCATGCCCATTCGACGCGTTGGATTTCCGTCATCAGCTTTTGAATCCGCTTTCGTCGCACGCGTTCACCACGCCAATCGTCTCGCATTCGCTTTGAAAATTCATGAGCGGAGGTGGAGACGCTGGGGATGATATGCGCCGACGAAGAGTGATTCCAAGCGATTCACATTTCGATTTCTACTCATGCGCACGCTTCACTCGAGTCTCCTTCACCGTTCATCTACTTCCGCAAACGCTCCGCAATCCAATCAATCACTGTGGCTGGCTCTAACAGTCATCCTCGTTTTCATTTCAGCGTTTCCGACCTTTCTATCTGTTCTCAAAGCCGATGTGGTGGTCGATTTCGAAAGCCAAGATCTTGGCGGGTCCGGTGTTTCCAACGGCCCTGTTGCGAACGCGACCATCGTTCCCGGTGCCTATGGAGGGAACGATCATATTGGAGTCTTCACCGCCGATGGTGTCGACTTTTCGAACCGCTACAACGACCTCTACGGCAGTTGGAGTGGATTCGCGGTTTCCAATCACACGGACACAACCACACCCGGCTACTCGAACCAATACAGTGCGACACCGGGATCGGGATCAGGAGGTTCCGATGCTTATGCAGTGGCGTTTGGATACGCCAATTCAACTCCAACAAGCATCAACACCCTGACCGCTCTGCCGAGTATCTATCTGCCTGACGGAGAGCAAGCGATCAGCGCTGATGTGAGCAACACCACCTACGCGAGTTTGTCGATGAGCAACGGTGATTCGTTCGCCAAGCAGTTCGGCGGCCCCGCTGGGACGGACCCGGACTTCTTCAAGTTGTCCGTGTTCGGGATCGATGCGAACGATCAGATCCTCGACACAACAATCGAAGTGTTCCTGGCTGACTTCCGCTTCACCGATTCACTTCAAGATTTCATCTTGGACGATTGGTTGACGATTGATCTCACCTCGATGTCCGATGCCAGAAGTCTGCACTTCAATCTTTCGTCCAGCGATGTCGGTCCGTATGGTTTGAACACCCCGGGATACTTCGCGTTGGACAATTTCGCGACCGCAACGGCCGTCCCCGAACCGGGCTCGCTTGCGGTGCTGATGAGTATCGGAATCGGCGTTGCCATCAACCGACGTCGCCGAGTCAGACAAGAGTCCGCGACGGATAGGACATCCGCGATCAGTTGAACAACGACGTCAGCGGAGAACTACTTCAATGAACCGCTTTCGGCGGCCACGATGGCATTGAATTGAGCGATGAGTTTCTCATCGCCAAGTCGACGCAAGTTCTCCGCTAGTGCAACGTTGTCAGCGATGCGAATGAAACGCTCGAACTTGACCTTGGTCTTCGAATCGTCCGTTTCGTCCGCGTCCATCAATTCTCGGTAACGCGCATAGTCGGGGTGATCCTCGACCGCCTCGACGAATTCATCACTGCGACTGGTCAGAAGATCGATCGCCACTGGGTTGAGAACGTTGGCGAGTTCCGGCCATTTGCGTTCCAAGTCTCTCGTGATGCGACGACGCAAACCGTCTTCTGGCGAAGAGCGTCGTCGGCGTCGGCTCGAACCGCGACCTTGATCGCCTTGAGATTTCTTCCACGCATCGTTGATCCGGCCATCTCCGGTCAAACTCAATTGCTCCGACAAACCTTCCAGGATCGCGCGTTGAGAATGAGTCGCCAAACTCAGGATCAACGCGTAAGACTCGTCGTTTCGCAAAAGCTTCGGATCGTCTTCGTCGAAGAAACTGTGAATGCTTAGAAATTCACCCGAACTCATGACTGGCAAGTCAATCGTGTCCGCTGTGATCACCGTGTACGCGTGAGCTTCGTCAAACGAAACCACGCCATCGCCATCGTAGTCCGGGCGTTCGATCAGTCGGCCGGATCGATTTCGCCCGGAAAGCGCCGCCCAGAAGTAAGTGCTGTATTCCACGTAGCTGGCCTCATCGACTTCCGGCGTGCAACCGGACGCGGGACGATCGTGCACCGTCGCGAAAAAACCGATTCGATTCTGCTCTGACAGCCCTTTCTCGGGATCCCCCTCATTGAAAATGTATCGAGCAAATCCACCCGCGTGACACTGGACCATGATCGCAACCACTTCGACTCCCTTAGGCAGACCGTCCAGCATCTTCACAAACTCGGTCATGCGAATCGCACTGTTATTCCAAGTCGCAATGGTCGTGTCATAGGGTGATTGGCGATCGCTGCTGCGACTTCCGTGGGCGGTCACGTAAACATAAAGCCGATCGCCCGACTTCATCGTCTGCCCCTCACCGCGAAACCATTCCCGAATGTTTTCAGGTTCGGTGCTTCCGTTCACCTTGGGAATAGCATGGTTCCGATAGGACAGTCCCAGTGAATCGCCGCTGCCAAAGAACTCCGCCATCAGCCGGTTGGCTTTGGGAACCGAATTCGGATCCATCACCTGCAGGTCTTTTCCGACAGCATCGCCATCCGAAAAGTAGATGTCGTTGTGTTCGCCCAAAACACCTTGTTCGCCGAGAGCCCGCTGAGCAAACATCACATTGTTCTCGAGTGATGCCTGGTTGCCGGAGGGCGAATAGCCGCCACCAATCGTCAGGAAGAAATCGTCGGCCACAGCCACGGGACCGCACCCACAAAGCAAACCGACAAACAACCAGCAAGGAGTTCGACTCATCTGATGAAACAACCAAGATCGCGGGAGCATGATGCAGACTGTGCTTCAGTCAACAGAACCCGCAGTTTATCAGGTCACCCATCGGTGGTTTGTATCTTCTTTACAGTTGCCGCAGCCAGGTTTCGAGAACGAGAAGATTCCACAACCGATAGCCGTGGTTTTGCTCGCCGGTTTCGTGTGAACGGACCAGGTCGGCGATTGCGTCCGGACGGAAATAGGCATTGATACGTGCGTCGGGCGCCAACATCGTGTCATGGACCAAAGGCTTGAAGTCCTCGCGAAACCACTGACCAATCGGGATTCCAAATCCCATTTTGGGACGAGTGAAGATCGAAGATGGGATCCGATCGCCAAACGCATCTTGCAGAATCAATTTGCCACGGCGTCCGCGAAACTTGTGTTCGACGGGCATCGAAGCCGCCAGCTCGACAAATCGGTGATCCAGCATCGGCTGCCGAACCTCCAACCCGTGAGCCATCGACGCGATGTCGACTTTGGTGCACAAGTCACACGGCAAGTACGAAAGAATGTCTGATGTGGAAGCTCGCGTGACAACATCGCGTCCCTCGCTACGAGCCCAAACGGATTCCAGGAAATCGACGGGGTCGTGGCCCGGCAACGTTTGCACAAAGTCGTCGTTGTACATTGACGCTCG
The DNA here is from genome assembly GCF_002727185.1 of Rhodopirellula bahusiensis. Classification (NCBI taxonomy): domain Bacteria; kingdom Pseudomonadati; phylum Planctomycetota; class Planctomycetia; order Pirellulales; family Pirellulaceae; genus Rhodopirellula; species Rhodopirellula bahusiensis. The sequence continues at coordinate 35,675 of NZ_NIZW01000021.1, read as the reverse complement.
CATGGATTCCGGAAAGATCTGCAGCCAATTCATGTACCGCCGCACGACCGGTTGGTCGATCGCTTCCAAAAATCGTTTCGCTCGTCGAATGACAGACCGTCTGCGATTGGAATCAGGCAAACGCTGAACCAGTCCAATGCCGGGGAACTTGTTCAATGGAAACAAGCGTGCGATCTTCTGGCTCATCCAAAGTGCACGGTAGCGTTCGTATCCCGCGAATAATTCGTCGCCACCGTCACCCGACAACGCGACCTTGACGCTCTCACGAGTCAGTTTCGATAAATACCAAGTTGGAACGGCCGACGAATCGCCATAAGGTTCGTCGTAGTGCCAAACCAATTTCTCAAGGATCTCAATCCCACTCGGTTGGACTTCGAACCGGGTGTGGTCGGTCTGCAAATGCTCCGCGACCTGCGCGGCATATCGTGTTTCATCAAAATCCGCGACGGGAAAACCAATGCTGAACGTTCGCAGTGCGGTGTCAGTGTGATCGCCCGCCAAAGCGGTGATCAAGGATGAATCAATGCCGCCGGACAGAAACGATCCCAAAGGAACGTCACTGCGCATCCGCAAACGAACAGAGTCAGAAAGCAAGTCACGAACTTTTTCAATGGCCTCTTCTCGCCCGATTGGACGTTCCACCGATGGATCAAAGTTCCAATACCGCTGGACGCGAAGCCCACGCTCGTCCAAGACAGCAAAGTGTCCCGGCGGCAGCTTGTGCACGCCTTTGAAGATCGTGCCTGGATGGGGGATGTATTGGTAAGTCAGAAACTCATCGATCGCGTTGGGATCCACTTCCTCACAGACACCAGGGACCAACCGCAACGCCTTCAGTTCGCTGGCGAAAACCAATCGACCATTCTTGTAAGAATAGTAAAGCGGCTTTTGTCCGATTCGATCACGTGCCAAGACGATTCGATTGCGTCTGGCATCCCAAATCGCGATCGCGAACATGCCATTGAGTGAGGAAAAGCAATCGGTTCCAACATCCTCGTACAAATGAACGATCGATTCCCCGTCGCCGTCCGTCGCGAATTGGTGGCCGGCACCTTGCAAGCGTTTGCGAAGCAATTCGTAATTGTAGATCTCACCGTTGAACACCATCCGAACCCGGCCATCTTCGTTGGACAAAGGCTGGCGAGCCCCATCCACATCGATGATCGACAGACGACGGAATCCCAAACCAACGCCCATCGGTCGTCCGGTCGCATCGCGATGTTCCGCGTCCATCCAAAGTTGCGAATCGTCAGGACCACGATGAGCGATTTCATTGGTCATCCTGGACAGCAAATCGGCACTGATCGCTTGGTCGTCGCGTTGCCAAAGTCCGCCGGTGAAACCACACATAAAAACAGGAGGGCTAAAGTCAGAAAAGGGTTTCAAATGACGGGAGCTACTTCAGTCCGCCTGATCGCGACTCAGCCGACACGTTGGCTTTCACCATTCGCTCGGCGAATCCGCATGCTTTCGATTTTTCGGTTGGTCGCGTGCAACACTTCGACTTCCCATTGGCCGACGTTGAGCAAGTGCCCCTCGATGGGAATCATCCCGGCATGATGCAAAACCCAACCCGCAACGGTTTCGTAGTCGTCACTCTCGGGCAGGTCCCAGTGAACCAAGTCATTGACATCGTCAATCATCACACGCCCGTCGACATCAATGGTGTCGTCATCGATCACGCGAATTTCGAACTCTTCTTCTTCGTCCGACTCGTCAACAATTTCACCGACGATTTCCTCCAACGCGTCTTCGATCGTGACCACGCCAGCGGTTTGTTGAAACTCGTCAAGAACGATCGCCATATGCGAACGACTGTGCAAGAACTCACGCAGCAATAGATCCACGCTGCGATCCTTTGGGACTGACCAAGGCCGACGACAGAGATCCAACAACGGCTTGTTCGGCAAACCATTGCCGGCCAGATAGGGCAACAAATCTTTGACGAACAACACGCCGACGACGTTGTCGATTGTATCTTCGTAGACCGGGTAGCGTGTCCGCCCCGTCTCGATGATCGACCCGATGGCTTCTTCCCAAGTCGCAGTGACTTCGATCGCATTGACGTCGACTCGGGGTGTCATGATGTGCCCGACCGTGTCTTCATGCAGCTCCATCACACCTTGGATCATTTCACGAACACCCGGTGCAAAGAAACCTTCCCGGGTTCCCGCCGCCACGATCGTTCGAATTTCGTCTTCGAGTTGCTCCTCGTCCTCATCTTCCGTTTCTTCCACTCCCGCCAATCGGCGGGAGATGATTTCAAGAAGTTCACCCGGAGCATGCAACGGACGCATCACAAACGACATCGTTCGCCAAAACGGCCAGGTGTGATAAAGCAACGGCGCCGACGCAAACCGAGTCACCGCGTTGGGCAACCATGTATGAGTCAACATGGTCAGACCAGCCGCCGCGATTCCCCACGCCAGCAAAGTGTTCAGGTCCACGTCAACGCGATTGACGACAACGATCGTCCCAAACAGGACGAACATCACCGAACCGATGACGTGCAAATAGGCACCGGCGCGGATCACGGTGTCTTGATGATCCAGCACCGATCCAAACCGGTCGCGGTTCTTCTTGACGCGGCAATAGATTTCCAGCGATCGACCGGCAAACCGATCCAGCAATTCGCTGCCCAGACCGCCGATGCTTCCGAGGATAAAACCAACGGCCGCAAGCGGCATTGCATTGAGATCAGCTAAGTCGCTCATAGGACGTCCCCGCTGAACAAGCTTTCGCCGAAGGAGTCATCATCCGAGGATGTCTCGGGCATGGCCGAAGAACTCAAGGGCAGTTCGATACCGATTGCCTTCATCGCCATCACTTCAGCACGACGCATCGCCGTACGTGGCTGCGGAGATTGATCGTCGTGGCCGACGATGTGCAAGGTTCCGTGGACGACGTACAGCAACAACTCTTCGCGGGGTGATAGCGAGTTGTTGGGTTCACTCGTGTTTTCAATCGCGGTTTCGAAACTGGCGACCAATTCACCTTCGACCGTCGGAGGGTTCAACTCGTAAGGAAAGCTGATCACGTCCGTCGGATAATCGTGCTGCAGAAATTCGCGATTGATTGGATGAATCGTCGCGTCATCGCAAATCCGAACTCCGATCGAACCCCGATTGCATCCTTCCACGGATGCGGCCGCGATCGCTGCTTCGGCAAGCTGCGTGCGAGCGGTCTCCAGGCAACCAAACCAGACCGATAAGTCGGGCTCCGCTTCCTCGTCGATGAGGACGTCCGTCGTCAATTGAGTGGGAAACTGTTCCATCACGCCGACTGTTGCCCTGGATACTTCACGCGTGCGTGATAAATCGCGGTCAGCGACTTCACCAAGCTTTGTCGAACACGGTGCAATTGAGCGAACGTGATGCCGCAATCATCGAACTGACCGTCCGCCACTTTCTTCTGAGCGATCGCATCGACCAAACCTTGGATGCGTGCCGGCGTTGGATCAACCAAGGTCCGCGATGCACTCTCGACCGTATCCGCCAGCATCAGCACGGCAGCTTCGAGAGTTTGCGGCTTGGGTCCAGGGTAGCGGAAGTCTTTGTCACTGACCGCTTCACGATTGGGATCCTCTTCGCTGCGTTTCGCGGCTTCGCGGTAGAAGTACTCGACCAGCGTCGTGCCGTGGTGTTGCAAAATGAAATCGATGATCGGTTCGGGCAGGTGGTGATTGCGAGCCAAATCTGCACCGTCTTTGACGTGTGCGATGATGACCAGCGTGCTCATCGCAGGCTGCAATGCATCGTGCTGGTTGATTCCCGACGATTGATTCTCGATGAAGTATTCCGGTTTGAACATCTTGCCGATGTCGTGGAAGTAGGCTCCCACACGAACGAGCAACCCATTGGCACCAATCGCATCCGCGGCGGCTTCGGCAATCGAAGCCACATTGATCGAGTGGTTGTAAGTCCCCGGTGCACGCTGTGCCAAACGCCGCAACAACGGGTGCGATGCATCGCCAAGCTCCAAAAGGCTGAGGTCCGTTTGGACCCCGAACGCTTTTTCAACCAAAGGCAGCAAACCCGTCATCGCCAGCGACGAAAACAGAATGCAAACGCCCGCCCAACCGGCTTCGGCCACCAAACCGTTGACGACATGATTCAGTGATCCACCACTGAGCATGCCTTCCAGATTTCCGCCAGGTGCACCGGAGGATAGCGTCTGTCCCGTGACAATTCCAACGCCCACCACCGTGAACATGGTAATGGTCGCCGATATCAAACCGACGGTGACCAAGTGAGTCCGAGACCGGATGCGGCCCGTCAACAAGGTGCACGTTGTGCAAGCAGCGGTCACGACAACCAAGTTCGGAATGTCAGCCCCAAGCAGCAAAATGATTGATAGACAAACCGACGAAAGCAACAGAATCGCGAGTTCGCGACCGTAGACCACCGCGGCGGTGATCGACGCCAACACCAGCGGAACCAATTCCGCTCGCCATGCATCCCGCGACGCGTGGTAAGCCAACACGATGGTGACGACCATCAACAAAAGTAGCTTCAGTAGTTTGTTGCGTTCCAGCAACAAAGAACGGTCATCAACGAACCAAATGTAGGAACCGCAAAGCAGATACAAAGCAGCGATCATTCCGGCATAAGCAGCGACTCGAGCGACCCGATCGCCCCAACGCATCGACTCAACCAATTTGGACCACTCGCTTCGAAGCAGCCCTAATTCGCGACCAGTCAGTGGCTTTCCTGAGTCGGCCAGTTTGGTTTGCCCAGCGTAGAACGTCATCATCACGTCCTCGACCGCAGCCGCCGCTTGGTCGCGAACCATTTGGCTGGCCTCGTCGTCATATTTCAGTGTCTCGAACTCGGGCAACCGGGTTCGCAACCATTCGCCGATCATGTCTGCGGCGATCAAGCCTTCGTCGCCGGGGAAGCGCGAGCGAAATTGGTCACGCAGTTCTTTGACCAATTGGTTGCCAGCTTCAGCGATGATGACCTTGGACAACTCAACCGGCACCGCCTCATCGGTTTGGTCACCGGTGAAGACGCGAATCATCCGCTGCGATCCCTTTTCGGGAGGGTGCTGCGGAGCTTGCAAGATGCCGTTCTTGTAGAGTTTCAGCATCGCGGAATCGACCGCGGCTTCCAGCGTCGCGAGGTCCTTGTCTTTGCTGAAGACCCGCTTCAACAAAGCGAATCGTTCGGCCGGCGACTCGCCATCGGGAGCCGTCTCGCTGCCCTCGTAGAATTCGGTCAGTGCAGACCGCTCTTCTTTGCCGAGTTGCTCGTAATTGGCTGCACCGAGCACGAGAAACAATCGGTTTTTCAGTGCGGCTCGCAGTTGCTCGAGTCGCTGAGGTGAATTGCGATACAGCGTCATCACTTCGCGACGACGCCGTTCTTTCAAATCACCCGTGGCGATCGCGTCGGCAACTTGAAAGTCCACCCGCGAGATCAAATCGCGAGCCGGGATCGCACCGCTGCGATAACTGAAAGCCGGTTTCCAAGTGAAACATAAAACCAGAATCGTCACCGCGGCGATCAGCGTCATTCCGACACGAAGCGACCATTCGGCTTTGTCTTTGCGATCCCACCAAGTCGCCCATTTGGACTTCGGGATCCCCAGCGACTCAATGCGTTCTTTGCCCGCACGTTGTTTGCCTTTGGTCGTCCCGCTTTTGCTCGTGCCGCTCATTCTTTCGGTTGATTCTCCGAATCAGAGTCGGTGACAGAATCGGACGCCGAATTGGACACCACCGAATCGCTGGATGTTTCTTCCACGTCCGAACTTTCTGAATCAGCTTCGTAAGCAGCCACAATTTGTTGCACCAATCGGTGACGCACAATGTCAGCGGCACTCAAACGAATCTGAGCGATCCCTTTGATGTTACTGAGTCGGTAGACCGCGTCATGAAGTCCGCTGCGAACACCGCGAGGCAAATCGAGTTGCGTCGCATCGCCGCTGACCACCATTTTGCTCCGCTCGCCCATTCGGGTCAGGAACATCTTCATTTGGGCGACGGTCGTGTTTTGTGCTTCGTCCAAGATAATGAACGCATCGTTCAGCGTGCGGCCTCGCATGTACGCCAAAGGAACAATTTCGATGACATCTTGTTCCATCAATGCGCGAGCTTGGTCAAAGTCAACCATTTCGCCGAGTGCGTCGAGCAGCGGTCGCAAATACGGGTTCAGCTTGGCTCGCAAATCACCCGGCAAAAAACCGAGACTCTCGCCAGCTTCGACCGCAGGACGAACCAGCACGATTTTCTTGATCGATTCGTTGCGAAGAGCTTCGACGGCGGTGGCCACAGCCAAATAAGTCTTGCCGCACCCGGCCGGTCCCGTCGCGATCGTCAAATCGTGTTGCCGGATGGCTTCGACATAGCGAGCTTGCCCGGGCGTTCGCGGTGCGATCTTGCGACCCGCGTTCTGCAAGTTGATTGCTTCGCCACTGGGCGTCGGCGGACGACCGTTTTCAATCTTCGCGCCTTCTTCTGCCGCCGCAGTTTCAATGTCGCCGATGCTGAGCGAGCCTTTTTTGCGACACAGCAATCGCAGCTTTTCCAGCGTGCGCATCGCACCACCAACGCCAGTCTCTTCGCCGGCGACGCGGATTTTCCCCGCTCGATGCGTGATGTCGACTCCGAATAGCCGCCGCAACTTGCGCACGTGTTGATCGCGAGGACCGAACAACGTCAGGACTTCATTGGGACCCGCTGTGGACAGCGTGGCTTCGTTCATTGCAGATTGGACCGACATGCGTCAGAGCGTTTCGTTAAGAGTGACTAATTCTAACCGTCCCACACGTGGTCCGACCATCGTGCGACATAGGTTTGAGCAGAATTCACGGGAGGCCAACCGGCCGTCATGCCGCGGCCGCCAAACACAGAAAAGCCGGCAAAATCGCAGCAATCAACGAATCCGTCACATCCCAGACTCCCCCCAAACCGGGAAGCCAATTTCCGGAATCTTTTGCGCCGCAATCGCGTTTGAACATCGATTCGGCCAAATCGCCGACCATTCCGGCGATCGCGAGGGCCGGGCCCAAAATGAACGCCCAACTGGTCGCGGGCAGCGATGTGACAGTATTCGCGTCGGCAACCAACGCCGGAAACAACCAACGCAAACAGGCCATCGCCACGAAAGTCGACATCACCACACCGCCGATCGCTCCTTCCCAAGTCTTGCCCGGACTGAGCCGCGGAATCAACTTGTGACGCCCGAGAGCTTTGCCGGCGAAGTATGCCCCGGCATCAGCCGATTTCGTCGTCGCGATCATGGTCAGCAACGCAGCCAGTCCCCATGACGTGCTGATGTCGCTGCCCAAACCCCGCGTCGCGAAAAGCAAACTCATTGGCAACCCGACGTACAAGGAGACGAACGCCGCCCGCATGGTTCGGTCAATGCTGCTGGATGCCGGCAGAGCAATCGAGTTGGCCGACTCCGACGAAGCATCCAACTCCTTGGGGACGACCGCGACGTACGTTCGCATTTCGCGAATCAGCAACGCAAACAATGATGCGATCGCCATCGTCAACGCCCAACCCAATTGCCCGATCGGACAATTCTCTGGGTAAGCACCAATCGCTCCGCCGCTAAGTTGCGATGCGGCATTCACCAAAGCTGGAATCGCGGGACCTAAACTGATCGCACCAACGCCAATCATGCACCCAGCCCGCCAAACATCGCGACCGGATGACTTCAGCAAAGAAGTGACATCCCACGTCGTTCCCAAGGCAAAGAAAAGCAGCAACGGAATGACAAGCAAACCTTCCGTGCCGGGCGTGCTGAACTTCGCATCAACGAACAAGCATCCCACCGCAATCGCAATCAACACCGCTGCGCTGCGAAGCCGGTCGATCAACAATGAAGGGGATCCTTGCGTAAAGTCAGATTCATAATTGTCCGTGTGAGCCGGAAACGGCGAAAGCCATCGTGATGACAATCACCGTGCGACTCATACGTCGTCTGTTGTGGCCTTGGTTCGATCAACCAACCAAATCTTTGAGAGCCTGCAGGGCTCCGTCGTAGTTAGGTTCTTCGGTGACTTCTGCCACGACTTGCTTGTAGACCACTTTGCCTTCGGCATCCAAAACGATGACGGCTCGGCTCAGCAATTTCAACTCTTCGATTTCGACTCCGTAGTCTTCACCGAATGCGTGCGTTTGGTAATCGCTCGCGGTTCGCATTTCGACATTTTCCGCACCGCAGAAACGAGCCTGAGCGAATGGCAAATCGCGGCTGACCGTCACGGCGTTGATCTTGTCGCCGAGTTCGCCGATTTGCTCGTTGAATTTCTTGGTTTGAGTCGCGCAAGTTGGAGTATCCAAGCTTGGCACGATGCTGATCATCGAAGGTTTGCCCTTCAGATCAGCCAACTTCAATTCTTTCAAACCTTCGTGGGCGTAGTGCAGGCTGAAGTCTGGAGCAGCTTGACCAATGGCCAATTCGCTGCCAGCGAGAGTCATCGGATTGCCTTTGAACGTGATCACACCACTTTGACTCATCGATATTCACTTTGATTGAGAGAACAGGTCGGACGGGAAGCCGGCAGTATGAGCATCGTCGTTCCGGTCGTGAACCCCGGGCATTGCCCTGCCAAACAATGACGCAAACTGCCGTCAATTTGATTGTTTTTCACCGCAGTGTCTAACAACCATCGCCTCAAGACACGACATTTCGCGAGTAACGCCGAACTTACAAGCAACGGTGTACGAAATTTCCGGTTGCATACTGCGCACAAAGGTGAGCAAATAGGGCGATTCGGGTGGGCGCAGGTTTCCCTAATCGGACGAGCAGCTAAACTACGCGAAGTTGTGGTTGGATTCGCCTATCTCGTCGAAATGACGGTGTATTCGTTCCGACAACGCGCCATTCAGCGGCAGAATTTGTGGCAGTGAATTGCGTCCGAACGGGGTGCGCAGGAGTAATGGGATTTGCATGTAACGGCTGCGTATTTCAAAGTTCCTCGCACTCCCTTCGGGCGCAACTCGCTCCTACAATGCCCATACGAATTCTGGTGCCGCCTCCGCTTTCAGGCAGCACTCAGCTCACTCCATTCACTTCGGTGACTGCGCGGTGCCGCTGAATCAGTGACCACATTGGGTCGGATCCCTTTTCACTCGCTCCATGTCCAACCAATCCACCACCGCGATCGTTCTGCGCACGGTGGACTTCAGCGAAACCAGCCTCATTGTCACGTTGCTGACAAAGGATCTCGGCCGGATCTCAGCGCTCGCCAAGGGTGCTCGGCGGTTGAAGGGTCCGTTCGAAGGATCTCTCGATCTGCTATCCGTTTGCGCGATCACGCTGATCGATAAACCAGGCGATACACTGGATCTGCTCACCGAATCCAAGCTTCGGCGACGTTTTCGAGGAGCCCAGCGATCGCTGGATCGCCTTCACGCCGGTTACTACATCGCGGAAATGCTGCGACTGCTGATCGACGATGACGACCCGCACCGCGAATTGTTTGACATGACACTGTCGGCAATGGGAATGATCGACGGCGAAGGCCCGGTCGCGAAAACGTTGTTGGCGTTTGACGCTCAGTGCTTGCGATTGCTGGGACACGCTCCGGCGACGCAGCGATGCACCGTGTGTGGGCGCGACGCGGAACGCAATCGCCGGCGTGCGGCGTTTTCGCTGGTTGGTGGCGGCGTCGTTTGCGAAACTTGTCGTCCGTCGCAAAGCCACCTGATGACGGCCAGTTGGGATGCATTGGACGCACTGCGTGAATTTGCCAGCGATCCCGAGCAGAATATTGTTTCTTCCTTCGATACAGAGACTGACAACCCAAATCAGCCACCGTCCAGCTCATTCCCGATCGGACGCCTGTTTCCCGAGATGACACCGGCGATCTACCGCGACCTTCGCGGGCTGCTCAATCGAACGTTGGAATCGTTGATTGGACAAAAGCCGCGAATGCAAGCATTCCTTCCTGACAAGCTCGATTCGCTCTAGCGTCATGACGAAGAGGTTGAGTATCTCCAACGAGTCATTTCGAACTTGACCGAAGGAAGCTGCTCGTGACGTCTCGCCGTTTGCTGTTACTCGCTGTTGCTATTTGCGTCTGCCCACTATTCGGCAACGAATCTGTGCACGCTCAAACGGGCTTTTGGGAATCCACCAAGGACTCAACCGACCGTGCCATGCGTTTCCTCACCATGCGTGAGCAACCCGACGCCGAACGCGCTCGCCAGCTGTATCAAGAAGCCGACCAACTGTTCCGAGCCGCTGCCGCTCGCACCAACCAAACCGAACGCGACGGCGAAGCGGAAGGCACCGAGAAAAAAGACTTTGCTCGCGCCGCGAAGTTGTTCGCTCGCGCCGCCGACGCACAACCCGGCACCGCGCTCGCACAAGACGCGATGTTCATGCAAGCGGAAAGCCTGTTCTTCTCCGACCAATTGCCCGATGCCGCCGACGTCTACGAACGCCTGAACAAAGACTTCCCGAACAACCGCCACGTCGACCAAGCCGCCGCGCGAGCCTTCGCGATTTCCCAGTACTGGATCGACACCGAAAAGGCGACCGAGGACGACTGGTTCAAATTCAATCTGTTCGACGCCAGTCGACCACGACTGGACACCGAAGGGCACGCCGTTCGCGTGCTGGACCAAATCCGATACGACAATCCAACCGGCCGATTGGCCGATGACGCAACCATGGCCGCGGCCGTCGAGTACATGCGTCAAAGCGATTTCGAAACCGCGGACGAGTTCCTGACCGACCTTCGCGAAACGTTCCCGGAAAGCGATCACTTCTTCAACGCTCACCTGATGGGCATCCGCTGCAAACTCGAAGTTTTCGCGGGCCCCAAATACAGCGGACTGATGCTGGAAGAAGCCGACAAACTGGTCCGGCAAACTCGCGAACGTTTCCCGGATCGACTGCAAGATCCCGAGACATCCGAAATGTTGGCCCGTGCCGCTGCCGAAGTTGCTTTCCGCCGTGCTGAGAAACTGAACGACCGAGCGATCTATCGCGAGAAACGATCCGAGTACGGCGCAGCACGCTTGCACTACCAGATGATCTTGCGTGACTACCCCAGCACACCTTTCGCCGATCGGGCTCGCGAACGATTAGAAGCCATCACGAGCTACCCCGATGTGCCGGCCGAGCGTGCCACCGCGACTTTGCTCAAGCGAATCTTCCCCGATAGCCGCCGCTCGTCGCCATTGGAAACCAAGTTCAATTCATCGACCGGCGAAAGCAACGAGTCGATCTACCGATGAGCCGTCACCCACAACGCCAGAACACGACTGCCTCAATCGGTATCCTCGCGGCCTTGTTCGTGACGTGTATGCTTGGTTGTGCGCCTTACCAGTTCGGCAATGCCGCGTTGTTCCCGCAGAACATTCGCACGGTGCATGTTCCGATCATTCGCAACTCAACCTTTCGCGAAGACCTGGGCATTCGGCTGACAGAAGCACTCAACAAAGAAATTGAACTGCGAACGCCCTACAAAGTCACCGCCGATCCGCTCGCCGACACGGTGTTGCGATGCGAAGTCATCGACGAAACCAAACGCGTGCTGACCGAGAACGATGCCGACTACGTCCGTGCTCTCGACGCGGCCGTTCAGGTTCGTGCATCATGGTCGGACCGACAAGGTCGCTTGCTGATGAAGAACTCGATCGTTCCCACGGACGACCTGACGATCCTGTTCAGCCAAGACGAACGCTTCGTACCCGAGGCCGGCCAATCGATCGACACGGCAACTCAAAAAGCGATCGAAGATTTGGCAAACCGCATCGTCAGCCAAATGGAAGCTCGCTGGTAGGTTCGCAGCTGGTGCACACCAGCGATCAGACGCCCAGCCACCATGCTCCGATGGCCATCCACACCGGGATCAACACGATCCCAAGCAACGAAGTCGACAACACGACTCTCAATGCCGTTGCCGTGTCGCCTTCGTAGAGCCTTGTCAAAACGATTGGGAACACCGCCGATGGCATCGCGGCTTCCAATAGCAGCACCTGTTTCAAGTCCGCCGCGGTCACTGTCACCGCAGCGATGCCGAGCATCACGACCGGCATGAACAATTGCCGGAAGCCAACCGCCAATCCGATCACCGGCGCCGATCCGGTCCAGTCCGCCGCCCGCAGGAAGTCGACCAGGATGGCTCCGCTGAGCAGCAACCCGAGCGGGATCGAACTGGACGCCAACAACCCGACGGAACGCATCACCGAAGTTGGAATGAACGTCTCCATTCCCGATGCCCGAATGGACAAGGCAACAATGACCGCGATCAAGGGAGCACTGGTGGCAACCGGGCTGATCCGCTCCCAGTTCCGTCGCCAAGCACTCTGGTGCTCCTTCGGCTTCTTTCCGCCCTTGCTGCCTGTGACAATCGCCACGCCAACACTCCACAGCGAGATGTCGACGCCGACGTTGTGCAGAATCATCTCGACTTCCGCATTGGGATAGGTGATCTGGGCCAACGGCAGCGGGATGTATCCGTAATTGCAAATCCCCGCACAAAGCGCAAACGCTCGTTGCTGGGCATCGGTTTTCAGCCCCACAAACGGCCCGACCGTTTTCGCGACGTACCAAGCTGCCAAAAAACCAAACGTGGTGATCGTGAAACCAAGCAGCGGCGGCAACCAAGCCGAAGCCAACGAATCCAGCGTCGAATCACCCAGAATTCGATCCAGAAACAAACAAGGCAACAGGACTTTCGCGGTCAGTTTTGCCAGCGAAACGTCGGCCTGATGCGTCAGCCAATGCTGAACACGACAAACCGCGCCCACGCCCATCACCAAGAAAACTCCCAGCACACTGCTGATGATGACAGCGAAGGCTTCCGGGTCCATCAACATGGGCGGGCCCCCTCGTTTCGACTTGTCGTGCAGGCACCGGATTTCGTATCTGTGATGCGATGGAAACCGTGTCGATCCAAGCGAAACATTATTGGACGTGCCTGTGGCCGGGTATGTCGGAATTGTGGTGGCGTGGACGATTGTCAGCCCTGCCCGCTGCCGTCGCGTTCGCCGCGGTCGTCAACGCGTTGCTGATCGCCAAATTCATCTATCCCGGATGGCTGTCCGGGGCGTTAGTCATGCTGGCCTGCTGGATCGCCGTCGCCGCATGGGTTGTGCTGACGGTTCGTGCGATTCGCGAATTGCCGTTGTTGCTGTCGCCCCGCCAAGCCAGCACCCAACCGGACCGCTTTGCCGAAGCTCAAGGCGCCTATTTAACGGGCAACTACGCGTTGGCAGAAGAGGCGTTGACAGCGGGTCTGTCAATCGAACCGCGTGATCCGCCCGCACTGTTGCTGCTGGCCGCCGTGCTAAGACACACCGGGCGATTGAACGCCGCAGACGCCTTGCTCATCGAAATTCCAAAATTGGAAGCCGCCGCCGCTTGGAACCTTGAATGGGAAAGCGAACGAGCCCGACTGGAACGCGACCTCGATGCTCGCGGGGAACTGCAGGAAGGATCCGATCCCGAAGCTTCCGAAGAATCTGGACCCGAAACCGAGCCTGAAGCTGAAAACGTCAGTTCGGCGGAGCACGACGAGACCGAAGCCGAGCCAGCAACGCTGCCGATCGACACGGCATTGAAAACATTCTCGGCTGACGATGAAGACGACGAGGATGATTTCAACCAGGAAAACGCCGGTCACTCGGAAGCGGCCTGAACTGAATCCAGCATTCTTCGCGAATATGCCTCTTCTTCGCGAAGGTGGCTCGGCTCGATAAAATCCGAGCATGATTGCTGCTTCCCCTCGCCGAGACTTTCGTCCTCACCCATCAATCACCCACGAATGCCGAACATGGCGTGAGCCAAGATCGGGTGTTTCGCTGGTGGAAGTCATCGTCGTGGTCCTGATCGTCTTGATCTTGCTGGCGCTCTCAATCCCGTTTGTTCGCAACATGCGAGAACTAACGCGACGCAGCAATTGCGATCAAAATCTGATCCGCCTGGCGTTGGCCATGCAGGCTTATTCGAGTGACCAAGCTCACTTGCCATCGGGAACTGCATCCTTTGATGCAACGTTCCGGTTCTGGCCAGAGGCTTCACCACCGGTTGCGTCAGAAGTTGGATCGTCCACCATCGATCTTTCCATCACAAGCCAGCCTGAAGGCTACCATCACAATTGGGCGACGTCCTTGCTGCCCCACGTCGACCAAACGGGTTTGTTCCAATCGATCGACTCATCGGCAAGCATCTACGCTGAGTCGAATCGCCTGATTCGCGAAACCATGGTGCCGGTCTTCCGTTGCCCAGCTGACGAGTCCATACCGACAAACGCGAGCTACGCGGGGCTGCATCATTCAAACACCAGCCCCATCGGTGCGTCCAACGACGGCCTGCTGTTCCTCAATGCATGGGTTCGTTCGGAAGAAATTTCCGACGGGATGTCCGCCACCATCCTTCTGGGTGAGAAACGTTCCTTCGCAAGTGAACTTGGCTGGTGCAGCGGCACGCGAGCAACACTTCGCAACGCGGGCCATCCGATCAACTCGATCCCGCAAGAAGAACAGCTCAGCGACCTGAATTTCGTGGGCGGATTGGGAAGCCGGCATTTTGGCGGGGCCAGCGTCGTCAAGGGCGACGGCGCGGTGACGTTTCTTTCGGAAACGATCGATCAACCGCTCTTTCAATCGATGATTAAACGCAACGACCGATCAGAAACGATGCCAACCGAAACGGACTCGGACTGAATGCTGCCGAGCCGGCCTTTTTCGCAAGAGCACGTCCCCGCGACCATGCGACCTCAGACCAGGTCCTTTTCCCACTGCCGTCCTTGCTCGTCTTCGCTGAACTTCAACGTCGCGAACTGCCCTTTCAACTTCACCGCGTCGGAATCGATTGTGGTTTCAACGGTGAAGATCTGGCGATTGGAAAGCGATTGCACGATCGAAGAAACCAAAAATTGCTCGTGCGTCGATAATTCTCGTTCCGCCATCGAAGCCACAAATCCCTTCTTCGGTCGCGAGGCGGGAACGCCGTTCAGCTCGACCGGGTGCATCAAACGAAGCGACAAAATGGACCGCGCCCCATCCATCACTTGGCCTTCCGGATCACCCACCCACAAATCAATTGCGGCCAACTGTTCGTTCGTTTGGTGGTCCACCAAGACGTTGCGTTCCATGTCAAAATGGCTCATCGCGACCGCGCTTCGATGATTCATCGGCAACAAAGGAAGCTGATCAATCCGAGTCGACCGACGCAGCTGCAAAAACTCGCGATTGACGGGCGGACGATAAGTCGACGTGTTCACGACCAGACGTAGCAAGCTGCGAGCAACATGGAATCCGTGTCGAGACAGCAACGATGCGACTCGCGCGTCCGAAACTGGAACTCCCAACCCGTGTCCGATCGGAGGCAATCCGCCGTAGCCGTTTCTGGCATCCCGAACCGGACCGACGCACATCCGTTTGACACCCGCGTCCGCTGCTCGTTGCATCGTTTCAATCAGCAGCGAATCGCACACGGCCAACCCGGACTCGCCAGCAAAACAAATCGCCGCGACCAACGATGTTGGGACCGCATCGACCTCGGGAACTTCCGCGATGGCTTGCGGCGAATCCGCTTCCAACAATTCGGGCGAAGGTGACCGCCAATCATCTGAAAACTGATGACACCAGGCCACCACTTCCCCGTCGACCTCGGCAACCAGCAGGCTGGCCGGATCAAAGAACGTTCGCGAAAGCACGGCTCGTTCCAAAATCGAAACGCTGACCGGCGGAATCTGACCGGCGGTTTCCCAGTGACGCATCCAAACGTCGAACAGGCCGGGAAGATCAGAGTTGCGAAACGGACGGATGTTCGCCATGAGGGTAAAACACGATGCAATGAACACGAAACAGGTCGGCGGTTCATGGTACCGTGAAATCGCTTTCACGTGTCCCATGCATGAACGCGGACTCGCTCAATTCCGAGCACTACTTCTCGAGCTGTTCCATCACCCGGCGAGCAATCACTTGGATCGCTTCCAGCGGCAACTCCGATGAGCCGGACATCTTCGCTTGAGTTGAGCGGACGATCGCATCGATCTCGCGTTCCGCTGTCACGATCAACGCCTGTTGCTTCTCTGACAACGGCACGCGCCCACGCCCCAGATCCCAACCACGGGCACGCGCACCGGCTCGGAATCCTTCGGGGAATTCGCCCAGTCCGATCATTGCGTCAAACAATGGCAACAGCATGTACTGCAGTTCCATCGCCAATTTGTGATCACCATCCGAAACAGCTCGGTGGATTGCGTGCGTCAATTCAGGCAACACGCCGCTGCTCGCATTCGTGCCTCCGTCGGCTCCGGCAATCAACATCGGCGCCAGCGCAGCGTCCCAGCCCGTCAGGAAAGAAAAATCTTCTCGCATCGGCCGGATGGCGGCCATCATTCGCATCAAGTTTGGCAAGTCTCCCGAGCTGTCCTTCAAACCGATGATTCGCGGGTACTCTTCCGCCAAACGAATCACGACATCGACTTCGATCGGTGACGCGAACAGCGGAATGTTGTAGAGCGTCACGTCAACTCTCACGTCGCGAGCGATTCGCGCGTAGTAAGCGTGCACACCTTCGCTGCTGATCGGGTAGTAGAACGGCGCGACAATTGCGACGGCTCGGACGCCCATGTCCCCGTAGGCGTTGCAAGCCTCGATCGTTTCGTCCACGTTCGCTTCCGCAGCACCCGCGAGCACGGGAACTCGACCGGCGGCCTGATCCACCACGATCCGAACAATGTGGCGACGTTCCTCCGCCGTGAAGCGAACGAATTCGCCCGTGCTGCCGTTGGGGTACAAACCGTCCACGCCATGATCGATCAACCAATCGACGTACCCTCGCAACTTGTCTTCATCAACGCGTCCCCGGTCATCCACCGGCGTGATGTTGGGAGTCAAAATGCCGGAGATGCGTCGATTCATGGCGGGAGTCAGTTCGGAGAGGAAGGAGCCAAACCCAACAGTTCGTGAAGTCGGTCGGGTGGCTGATAGCCTACTCGGTGAGCAATCACTTTGCCGCGTGGAACGGCTAACAATGTGGTCGGATAAGTCTGCACGGGGATCCGAGCCAGAATCTCTGGGTTGGTATCGGTCCGAAGGATGATCGGCACAAATCCGTTGGCCAATCGAGACCGAATGCTCGCATCGCAAAGAGTGTTCTGTTTCATCGCGTCACAGAATCGGCAATGCTCGGACGTGATGAAGATCAGCATCGGCCGCCCCGAACGTCGCGCCGCAGCCCACCCGGATTCAAAATTGTCGTGCCACATCGGCGTCTCAGCCGACACGAGGTCTGTCGCACTTGATCGGCTCGCATTTGAAACCGAAAGAGCCGACACGACTTTGCCAATGATCGGCAGTTCAGCATCTGCGGTCGACGTGAAGCAGCCCACCAGTGCGATGAAGGCCAGGATCCGCCACCGAATAATGGGCGGGTTGAGAAAAGACACGCGGTGCACGAAGCGTGGCGGAACAGATTGGCGATCATCGCCGGTTCCACATTGGAGGCTGCGTCCCGCAACCACTGACTGAGCCATGAGTTTCCCCCTCGTAAGGCAAAGACAAAGCCCTCGCAGCGAGAAGACGGAAGCTGCGACGACATAGAGCCATCGAAACCTAAGCGTCAGAAAATGGCATCACAAGAGTCAAATTTTAGCGTCTGGGAAGTTTGCGCAGTTTTTATGACGACAGTTTTCAAAACGCTCGATCGTCGCCCCTCCACCGGAAAAGCTGCGACCCTCGGCCGTGGAAAATGCCTTGGCATTCAGTAGCCAAACGTCCACTCAATCTGACGGCAACACAGAAGATCCGCCGGTCCATGGAAGCTCAAGAGCTCGGCGGATTGCCTACTTTGAACGCTGGTAAATCGCGGTCAGCAGCGACTCGGTGTCTTTGAACTTCTTGCCTGTCGCCAACGTTTCGTCAATCAGTTTACGAGCGTCGGCCTCAGTGTGTCCCAGCGTGACCAAAGCGTCATAGGTGTCTGACACGATTGGAGACTCGGACTGCATCGCGTCCGCGACTTCGCCACCAGCCACCATCAAAGCGAAGCGAGGCATCTTGCGACGCAATTTCGCGATCACTTTCTCGCTGGTCGCGGGACCGATGCCAGGCAACGCCGACAACGTCTTGGCGTCTTGTTCCTCGATCAACACGGCTAGCTCTTTGACCGGCCGAACCATCGCACGAAGAGCCTTCTTCACGCCGACACCGTCGACGCTGCAAAACAGGTCAAAGAACTGACGCTCGGGAAGGGTTGAGAACCCGATCAAACGTGGCGTCAGCCGTCCACCTTGCGCGTTGCCTTCGATGTAGTCCAGCGTGTGCAGCCGAACTTCATTGCCGATCTGGTTTTGCAACTGACGGCGGGTGAAGTCACCCACGTAGACTTCGTAGTCAAACGGGGCCGCCTGGATGATGACACTGATCTCGCCCACTTGGACCAGTTTGCCGGCGATCGATACGATCATGAAGAGATGGATTCGGGGCTGGAGTGATACTTGAACAATCGATCCAACACGCCGTTGATGAACCGTGGGCTGTTCTCGCCGCCGTAACGTTTCGCCAACGTCAACGCTTCGGAGATCGCAACTTGGCCGGGCGTTCCGCTGTACAGAATCTCGTAGGCCCCTAGTCGCAACACGTTGCGATCGGTCACCGGCATGCGGTGCAACGCCCAGTTGGTGGAGAGCTTGGTGAGCTTCGCGTCGATGTCGTCTCGACGCGCCATCGTGCCATCCAAAAGCTCAGCCGCGAAATCCGTGAGGACCTTTCGGCCTTGCAAACGGGAGCGGATGAATTTGCGTGATGTGGCTGCATCACGCCAATCATTGAGATCGGCTTCGTAGAGAAGCTGCAGGACTATTTCGCGGGCGCGTCGACGTGTGGACATGCGGGCGATCATCCCGCAGGAACCTCAGAAGTGTCAACTAGGCCATGACAAAAAGCCGGCCACTTCAATGAAGCGAGCCGACTTTCGATGAATGTCGTTTGAATCGAGCGAACTCGATCAGGCTTGGAAGGAGCTTCCGCAACCGCAGCTTTTCACCGCGTTGGGGTTGTTGAACGTGAAGCCCTGTTTTTCGAGGCTGTCGTACCAATCGACTTCGGTGCCATCGAGGTACAGCGAGCTCTTCTTGTCGACGACGACGCTGACGCCGTGGCAGTCGTATTTCGAATCGGCTTTCATGTCGAAGCTGTCGTCAAAGTTCAGCGTGTAGTTGAATCCGCTGCAGCCACCACCAGCGACACCAATCCGCAAAAGCATCGAATCGTCGAAGTTGTGTTCTTTGCGAAAACGCATGACTTCTTCGGCCGCGCGCTCAGTCAATTTGATTGCCATCGTTCGGATGATCCTCGTGAATGGATGGACAGTTGTTTTGAATTTAGGTCCGAGATTGGTCTGCCAATACGAAAACCGGTCAACTCGGCAGTTCTGGCACCAATCGGGCCACTGGTTCGTAATTGCCAATTGTACCCGCAGGCCGACCAAACCAACAACCTCTTTTCGCAGCGAAGGAGTGTCCTGTTCATTTTGCGGCCGCAGGAAAGGCTGCCGCAACGCATCTCCGAGACCGTGATTGCTAGAATTCGACTCGGTGTTTCCCGCCATTTTCAACGCATCCGGTCCGATTCGGTGGTACCAACTCCGCCGATGTCCGCGTGAAAATTGCTCGTCAAGAATTGAAAATTGGTCCGCGACCTGCACGACCGGTAGAATGCTCCACGTCAGGCGGAGATTCGCTGAGAACGATCGCAGCGATTCCTTTCGCTTGTCCTTTTCTCTTCTATGCACCGTCAGGTGATCTCCATGACCGATTCTCGCACAAAACTTGGTGGCCGCTGCGCACCGACCGGCCGTCGTTCTTTTTTGAAACGTTCGACGCTCGCCGCAGCGTCCGTGATGGTTGTCTCTCCCCATGTTTTGGGCGGCCCCGGCAAAACACCTCCCAGCGACCAATTTCGCTTCGCTCAAATCGGAGTTGGCGGCCAAGGCGCCCGCGACGTCCGGCAAATGATGCGTGCCGGCGGCACCCCCGTCGCACTATGTGACGTCGATGTGCAGCGAGCGGGAAAAACGTTCTGCCAACACCCAGACGTCGAGCGGTTCACCGACTATCGAATCATGCTGGAAGAGTTTGACAAGGAATTCGACGCGGTCGTAGTCAGCACGCCCGACCACACCCACGCCGCCATTGCTTTGGCAGCCATGCGGCACGGCAAGCATGTTTACTTGCAATGCCCCATGGCTCGCACGTTCGATGAAGTCCGGCGTCTTCAAACCGCCGCGGATGAGTCTGGCTTGGCGATCCAAGTCGGCAACCAAGGGCACTCCAGCCTTCACATGCGTGCCTTCGATGATTTCATCAATCGAGGAGAACTGGGCGAGATCCAATCCGTCCATTGCTGGACCGATCGCCCCGAATGGCCGCAAGGCATGACGGCGACTCCCGTGTCGTCGTCTCCACCCGTTTCGCTGGATTGGGATCTTTGGTTGGGACCAGTCGCGGATCGACCGTACAGCAAGGGCTACCTCCCAACGACTTGGCGTGGTTGGTGGGACTTTGGGACCGGAGCCATGGGCGACATGGGTTGCCATTTGCTCGATCCTGCGTTCACGACGTTGGGCCTGCAGTTGCCACGCACCGTCACAGCCGATTGCGAAACCGCGACGTCGATTTCTTATCCCGTTTGGTCCCAGGTCGAGATGGAATTCGATTCCACCGACGCGTGTCCCAACGGATTGAAATTGACTTGGTACGACGGAGGCAAACAGCCTGACACTCCGACGATCATCGCCGATGAAACGTCCGGTGAACCTGGCTACTCAGCCGGAGGAAGCGGCTGCATGATCGTGGGTGAAAAGATGACGCTCGTCGGATCAACACTCTCGAGCGAGCCCGACCAAATGCCACAGATCGTTGCCGTCGCGAGTGAGGACGATGACGAGCTCGCCAACGCACGTCGGGCGGGACGCGAACGAGTCGAACAGCTTTCCGCCGAGAGCAGCGAGTCATCCAAGTCGCATTACGAACAATGGATTCGTGCCGCTCGCGAAGGCAAATCAGATTCGATCGACAGCGATCGAAAGACGGCCGGCAACATGACGCAAGCCGCTTTACTCGGCTGCATCGCAACTCGCTTCCCCGGGCAAACTCTCACTTGGGACAACGCTAAACAATCGTTCGCCGGTTCCGATGAAGCCAGTTCATTCCTGAGTTTCGAACCTCGCGAAGGCCACTCCTTCGAAGCTTAAGTTCGCTTCGGCTACGAGCCAATCAACAACGGCAAAACAAGGATCGTTCGCAACTCGCGGACGATCCTTGTCGCCTGTTTGTATCAATCCGCCACCGCACGCTTCCGTCGGTTGACAATGCACAACCGATCCGATCAGATGCTTTGCGGTCGGTCGCAATGAGTCGACCGACTTCATCGCAGACGCACTTCGAGTACGTCTGCTTCTATAGCCAGCGAGCCTGAGTCGCACATCGTGCACCAGCGGTAGCCAGCCAACAATTTATGTAGCTGTCTGGCAATGCGTCTTCTCTGAACGCAGTGGTTATCCGTCTGTCCGGCAGCCCGTCCGTCACTCGCCGCTAGAAGAGAAACCGATGCTTTCGATGCAACGTAGAAAATTCGCTGTCGCTGCCGCACTGTTGTCCGCATGCGTGGTCCATGGCGTGACCTTGGCTGAGCCTTCCCACCCCGACTCTCCGCAAGTGGTTCACCACGCCCAAGGCACAATAACGATTCCCAGTGTTCCGCAACGGGTCGTCGTGCTGGACCTCGGAGCCCTCGACAACTTGGACACGCTCGGCGCCCCGGTCGTCGGTGTTCCAGAAATCAAAGCCGACATGCTTCCCGATTGGCTGTCGAAATACTCCTCGGACGAATACAAAAAAGTCGGAACTCTGTTTGAGCCTGAGCTGGACACCATTCGCGAACTCAAGCCGGATCTGATTGTTGTGGGCGGTCGCTCGAGTGGCTCACTCAAAGATCTCAGCGAGATCGCACCGACGATCGATCTGTCCACCTCGACCTCCGGTTTTGTGCCGACCGTCGTTCAGAACCTGCTGACTCTTGGTTCGATCTTCAATCAAGAAGACTTGGCCAATCAAAGAGCGATCGAGTTGTTGCAGAGCGTTCGTGAACTGCACTCCACCGCGGCGGAACAAGGAACTGGTTTGCTGCTCTTCTCGGTGGGTGAGTCCATCAAACCACAGCCACCCGCGACTCGGTTCGGCATCATTCACGAACTGATCGGACTTCCGTCTGTGATGACCCAAGCCGACGCGGGCCCACCACGTCAACGAGGCAAAGGCAACGCCACCGAAGAACAAACGCCGGAGCAAATCGCACAAGCCGAAGCACGCAAACGCAAGCAACTGCAAGACGAAGCTAAACGCCTGCAGAAACTCGTCGATCGCGATCCAAATTGGCTGATCTCACTCGATCGCAATTCAGCATTTGCTGAGCGTGAGAACGGCAACGAATTACTGAAATCGGATCCTGCCGTCTCCGCTTCAAACGCTTACGCGTCGAACAAGGTCATCTATCTCAGTGGCCGCGGATGGTACTTGGCCGCGGGCGGATACCAGCAGATGCAACACGCCATCGAGACGGTTCAAACCGCGTTTGAGAAGTCGTCGGACAACGACTGATTTGAAAATTAGGCTGACTGCTCGGTGGGGGACCACCGAGCTACAGGTTGTCGGCACGGCCGCGCAACTAGGACTTCTTCTTCAGTCCCATCAGATACTCCACCATATCCACCAGGCCTTGTTGGTCGGTGGTGTGGTGCAGGTTCTCGGGCATGATCGACTTCTCGCTCTTTTTGACGTCGACAATCTCGTCTTGGTCAAACTCCAAATCGATCGCTTCCGCGGTTCGCAACACGAGTTTGTCGTCGGTCTCGGATACCAACACGCCATTGACCACGCGGCCATCTTCGGTCAACGCGATCATGTTCTCGTAGTTGTGGCTGATGCCAGCACTTGGTGCCAAAATCGAAGTGAACATCGCTTCCCGAGAAAGCTTCGATCCGATCTCCGAAAGATCCGGACCGACTTGCTTTCCAAAACCATCCACGATGTGGCAATTGGCACACGTCGCGACGCCTCGGAAGATTGCGAGTCCCTTTTTCGCGTCGCCATTGATTTGCACCAACTCATCCAGAGGTGGCAGTGGCTTGCTGTCGGCCGCGGCAGGTTGCGGCAACAACTCCTTCGCCCGTTTCGCAATTTCCGCGTTGGCGTTGCGTCCGAGCAATCCACCGGCCAACAAATGCGTGTCGGCGGGTAGCTTGTCCGCTTCGGTCATCTTCAACAACTCTTCCGCACCACCGTTGGACTTGGCCATCGCTCGCACGGACGCACTTCGCAAAACGTAGTCGACTTCAGGATCGCCGGCGGTCTTGGCAAGCAACCCAATCGCACGACCGTTTCCGAGAGAACCGAGCAGTGAAACGACGCGACCAAGTTGGCCAAGATCGTACTTGGATTCCTTCGCCAGAATGCGAACAAATTGGTTCCAACCGTCTTTGCGTTTCAGCAGCAATCGCAAAGCGGAAAGCGACAAGTTGTCGTCACCCTGTCGAAGCATCGCAGCAATCAGCTGATCATCCATTTCGCGAATTTCAAATTGCTCGACCAAGTCAACGAAGTCAGACTTGCCGGCTCGGCTGCGAACGTAGTCCACAATCGCAACTTGCGTCTTTGGGAACTTCGCCGGATCAAAGTCTGGCATTCGCGTCACCGTCCGAACGAGGGTTTGCGGGTCAACCGCGGGCCCGCTGTTCTCATCAGGCAGCAGCTGACGCAAAACCAATTCGCGGACGGCGTCGGAGTGATACTCCAGCGACCGAAAATACCGTTTGGCTTCATTGCTAGGCATTCCGCCAGCGAGCAACTCAACCATCTTCGCCGCCGCATCATCGGTTCGCAGACGCCAAACCAAGTCACGACCCGCGGCGGTATTCCAATTGCCGCCGTTGGCTTTCATCCACGCCGCGTAACATTCGTCGGCACGCAGATCACTCGCAATGCCGAGTGCTTCCAACATCCAGCGATCTTCACCGTCGTACTGCATCGCGAGGTCCGCCCAAACGGCCGGCATCGCTTTGGACTCATCGAATCGCAATGCAACGGCGAGTTCGCGCCGAACTGCCGAAGAAGGATCGTCCGCCGCGTCGCCACAAACTTTCGCCGCGGATAGACCGAGCTGTTTGCACAACCGAATCGCGGTGCAGCGGATATCGGCGTCAACATCGCTCAAAGCTTTTTCGACATACGCCCGGCCACGGCCTTCGATCTTGCCGAGCAACCACAATGCTCGAGCCCGAAGACGAGGGTTTTCGTTTTTGTACAGCGACAAAAGCTCATTCTCCGCTTCCGCACCCATCGCGTGCAGCTTTTGCCAAGCAAGATAGCGAACCGAACGGTTTGGATTCTTGAGAGCTTCGATCGCACCCTCCACCGTCGACAAATCGAACTCGGGCACGGAGTACTTCACACCCGGCGGCGCAACACGAAACAAGCGTCCGCGATCGCTGTCTTTTTGATGGTGGCCACCGACACCGGGGTCGTACCAATCCGTCACGAACAACGATCCATCGGGAGCCACACAAACATCCGCGGGCCGAAACCAATTGTCAGTCGTACCGGTGATCAGTGGTTCAATCGTTGCCGAGTATCCGGCTCCATCAGCCGTCATCGGATAAGCCCGAACCACGTTGGGGCCCGGGTCACAGTGGATGACTTCGTCCCAGAAACGTTCGGGCAGCAAGCGGCCTTCGTACATGCAGATTCCGCTCGGCGAACCCGCACCGGTTTGCAACACGTTGGGAACCACGCCGGGATCGTTCAGGTGCCAATGCTGAAGTGGGATTTCATCCTCCAACGTGATCCGGTCGGCTCGCCATGACGCACCGGTTTGCTCGTCTTTGTACCCGTAGTTTCCTTGCTCCATCACAAAGTTGATGCGAGTTCCGCGGTTGCCGTCATCGTCATTGTCGCTCTGCCACAACGCTCCAAATGAGTCGACGGTTGTTTCCCAGTTGTTGCGAAAGTTGTGAGCCAAGACTTCGAAGTTGGAACCGTCGAGGTCGCATCGGAACGGCATTCCGCCGAACAACGGCTTTCCATCATCGACGACCGCGCGACCATGAATGTCGACCACCGTTTCCCCATCTGCATCTTTGACCTGCATCCCGGTGTTGCCAAAGTTCCAATACAGTTTGCCGTCATCACCAAACAAGAACGAGTGAGCGGAATGGTCGTGTTGAGGTTGACCGGTCTCGGTGAACAAAGCGACTTTGGAATCTGGAATGTCGTCACCGTCGGTGTCCGTGAATTTCCAAATCGTCGGCGATGCAGAAACAATGACCTCGTTGCCAAGCACACAAATTCCCATCGCCGAATCAATGTCGCGGCCTTGGTAATACGTGTGGATGTGATCCAGTTTCCCGTCGCCGGTCGTGTCTTCAAGAATCAAGATCCGGTCGCCTTCGGGACGTGATCCTTGGTTGCGGCGATAGTTCATCACGTCGCAGACCCACACGCGTCCGCGATGATCGATGTCAAGGTTTGTCAGGCTGGACAGATCAGGCTCGCTACCCATCAGCGTGACCTCGAGACCCTCGGCAACCTCCAATCCCGCGACGGCTTGCTCAGGCGACCGTTGGTCCGCGGCCGATTTGCCATCCACCTCATTGAGATCCTTGGGTGCCGCTCCGGCGTAGACCGCAAACCGAACGCTGGTGTTGCTGCCGCCGTGCTGATTCGTCCCGCCACTTTCCAACGCACCCGTCACCGTCAGTCGGTCGTATCCCGGTGGCACATCAAATTCGATCACGCTGGGGGCATGCGTTCCAATCGCGGTTTTGCCAGCGGGTTGATTGTTGACCAACACCGGGCCGCCGCTGCAGTTTGCATTTTTACGAACATTGCCCCAACCTGCTCGAGCGGTCACCCAACCTTGATCGACCAAGTCCACTGTTCCCTTGTCACCATGCAACGTTGGGTCCAACCATGCCACATGGTCGCACGAGTAATCGTTGCCGCCTTCGCTGACCACCAAAAACAACTTGCGTCGCGAGACTTCATCGACGTCATTCAAATCCACTTCCATCGCGATCCGATGGCCTTCCGTAGCGGTGGTCACCAACGGGCTGGCGTACAACAACTTGGGTTCCACCGCCGATGCCGATCCCTCCGGTTTGGACTTCTTCTTTGCGTCGGCTTTCCCTGATTCACTGCGAAGCGGGATTTCAAATTCCTTCGCGACCGACTCCAAGTTGAATTTTTCAGGCGGTTCATAGTCTTGATCCGCCATCAACTGTTCGGCGGAAATTGGCCGCGGAGAACCAGCCTCTGAAGTCGGGTCGTCTCCCGCTGTCCAGCGAATCGCGTTGGTCACCAAACGACGCACGGGAACGTGCGACCAATTCCAATGATGGTGCCCGCCGGTGAAGCCAAAGCTGCGACCACCGATTTCAGGTTCATAAGCCCAAGCGACCGTCTGCAGTTCCCCCGCCGCGACTGACTTGCGAGCGTGCGGGTTGCCGGTGTGGGCACTATCCGGACGTCGCATCGTTGATTCAGGAGCAACCGACTGCAGGATCGGAGTCAGCTTGCCTTCCTCAGCAAAACGCAAGTGGAAGTACCACTCGTCGTTGGTCGAGAAAGATTCCACACCGTGCGTGATTGGGTGCTCGGGCAACGAATCAAATTCCGCGATCCAGTGTGGGTTGACGCTGTAGTGAATTTCAAAGTGCCCGCCCAACAACTCCACCATGTCATCGCCGGATTCACCGGGCGACATTTCGGTTGCGTAGTGCAAACAAACCAAACCGCCGCCGCGTTTCAACAACGCTCGCATTTCATCGCGGTTATTGAACGCAACGTGTCGACCTTGCCCGTCGCTGTAAAGAACGACGCTGTCGGCTGCCTCGACCTTGGACGCATCGCTTGGCCAACCACGCACCACGTCGGTCTTGAGTTTCGGATTGGCTTCCAGCAAAGACTGCTCGAGGACTTTCAACCCGGCGTAATGCTCGTGAGCCCCATACCCGTGACTGGGTTTTCCCGCGATCAGCAAGATCGTTTTCTCGGCTCCCTCGGCGGATCGGGCCGTTGGGGCGAGTGAGTTCCAAGCGAGAACGGTGCACGCAAACGCGGCGATCCAGGACCACGACGTGGTCGGCAAAGCATCTTTATTCATGGAAGCGGGAGAACCAAGGTTCCAGGAGGGAGGATTCCGGCGGGGGTGAGGCAAACGTTGGTGTCCAAGCACTTGAAGTGCGGCGAGCGACAGCCTCCGGAATCGAGACGAAGGCGACTAAGTCACCCTTCCCGGCGGAAGATCGCATCTGAAGACACCTTGTCACTCACGGACAGGGAACGTGATTGTAACCCAACCCGAAGTCCATGGAGCTCCAATGCGATCGATTCGCATCGAGCTGACTTCCCATCGTCGCCGATCGTAGGCGGGATCGACCAACGGGAGCTCCGGCACCAGAGTAGAACCGTCGTCCTCAACTGTTCCGGCAGAAAACGTTCCAACGCCAAGCAACGTCGCCTCCCAGCCAACCTGCAAAAACGTCCGCGTCTCACGTCTCGGTGGTTCAACCCAACCACGCAAACATTTGAGACAAATGTTCTAAGCTACTAAGCAGGTCGGCAGGAATGATCGGGTAGAACCTCACGTAGGCGAGTCTCTCTGAGACTCGCAAATGACAGCGTCTCTGAGAGACGCCGCTACGTGATCAAGCCCAAGGACTCCCGCTCACGTGCTTAGCTTCCATCGAGCGGAGTCGATGGCCGACATATGGCGAAACGCTCAGCTGTAGAAGCAGAGGTACGCGGTCGGCTCGATCACACGAACCTGAAATTTTTGATTCGCATCGACATTGAACTCGGTCCCACCTGGGTAGGCGCGGAACCCTGGTTCGCCGGGAAGCTTGGCTTCCAACTTGCCCGAGACGATTTTCATCAGTTCCTTTTCGCTGGTTCCGAATTCGTATTCGCCCACCGACATCACGCCCGATGTCGCTCGGCCTTCGCCATTTTCGAATGCGATGGAAGTGACATTGCCGTCGAAGTATTCGTTGACTTGCATGATGAGATCTCTGGGAAAAGGGAACGAGACAGGAAAGCCGAGGAAGATAATTCACACCGCAGAAATTCGCGAGCCTCGATTCCGAGCGGCGAGAATCCGAGAACATCGAAACGCGGCACCGATCCTCATGACATCTCAGCCAAACATTCGCGGACGCGATCCGCGACGTCTGGTGGTAACAGTGCCCGATGATCGATGACCAGCAACGAGTCACTCAGCTTCGCTGCATTGATGAGCGGCACAGGTTTGTCGCTCCTTCGATCGCTCGTGCGATGCATCGCCCGAAAGCCTTCGCCACATGGCAATCCAATCGAACGCAATCCCGCGATGACCTTTGATCGAGTCGCCGCGTCTCGGGCCAAGACAGGAAACTTGTACGGAGCCCGAACGACCGCAGGATCATCGTCCCAAATCGCGGCACAGCCGACCTCCGCCCAATCCAGCTCGCTCAACCGCCTGGCGTTCTCACAGCGAATTCGGTTCAGACGATTCAACCAGCTCAATTGCGGAAGCAACGCGGCACACTGCAGCGTCGACATGGGAAACGTATCGCTCGGCCGATCCACCATCGCTTGCAGCTTTTGAAATTTGCCGTCGTACTCGGTCGCCAGAGCACCACCGTTCCCGCACGTCAGCGGCTTGCTCCCGCCAAAGCTGTAAGTCGTCCATTCCGCCAACGTCCCGACGGGGACAAACACAGTCTGCCCGTTCGCCAATTCTCGGATTCGTCCCGCCCCGATGGCTTGGCAAGCGTCCTCGACCAGGAACCACCGACGTTGACGACACAACTCGGCCAAACCACCGGAGTCGACCACTTGGCCGTGCAAGTGCGAAATCAGCAGCACGGACTCGGGCGGGGCCTGAATGGCTTGGATCGCTTTCGAACTCAGCGAAATTCCAGCCGGAGACCTGCCACTGCGAATCCCACGAGTCGGCTCGGTATCGCAGAGCACGGGACGTCCGCCCAGCAATTCCACCGTTCGAAAATTGCCCGGGTAGTCATACGCTGACAGAATCACCTTCGTCGCGGCTTTCCGCTTTCCCCCCGCAGGCCCGACTCCCAAAGCTCGCAGGGCCAATTCAATCGCGGACGATCCCGATGGGCACAAACGAACATGAGACGCACTGCCAAACGAATCCAAGCCCTCAGGCGCGGCCCACTCGTTCGCCGCCTGACCCACCGCCGCCCGACAGCGATCATAGACTCCCGGCTGATCGCAATTCGCGGCGGTTGTTTCCGGATACGTCCCCCATTGGCCGTCGTTCAGGATTTCTCTGACGGATCGTTCGATTTGCTGGGTCAATTCGGCGTTTCGGGGCGGCCATGCCGGCCACCCATCAGAGAAAACATCGAACGATTCATCGGCGGGGAGGTCCAAGAGATTCTCGGTGCTACGCAAAGGAGGATGGCGAGGCAAGTTAGGGCTGGGCTTGTGGCGATTTTTTTGCTTCCATATCATGCCGCATTGCGAATGACGCAGGCAACCACCAGCCAGGACGGCTGGGGCCGCGTCAAGCTAGTGTCATCATCCCCGGAACCCCTGTCTTGTTGCCTTCTTTCGATCTGTTCTTAACCGATCTAACGCGGCAGGCAAACTTGCTCGCCTTTCAGTTGCTGGCACAGGACGCTCCGCCCGCTGCAGAACCCTCGATTTTGCAGCGAATTCTCGAAAACCCTTTGATTTTGCCAGTTGGCGTCGTGGCGATCTTCTACGTCACGTACTTCGGCCCGGAACGACGACGTCGCGCCGAAGAGGCCAAGATGATGTCTTCGATGGCCAAAAATGATCGCGTGGTCACGATCGGCGGCATCCACGGCACGATCGTTTCGGCGGCACCGGACAGTGAAACGGTGACGCTGAAGATCGACGAGAACGGTTCGACACGCATCAAAGTCAATCGGTCAGCCATCGTCAAAATCGTTGGCGAACCGAAAAACAAACCCGACAACGATTCGTCGGACTGACCTTTTCCCAAACCATCCTTCCCACAGCGACTGGTTTTGGTCGCAGCGGACACATCGCACCCGTACTTAGAAACCACGATGGATCTTTCGACTCTTCCCGATCTTTGCCACTCGATTTCGGCCCAGTGGCTCGCGCAGACCGACGCTGCCGTCGCAAGCGAAGTCTCCAAAGGCATCAGCACCGGACAAATCGTGACGCTGCTCAGCGCCGCGGCCGTTCTGATTCTGCCGTTCATCGTTGGCAACTTCTTGGCGAAATCCTTGAAGATGCCAACCTACGGCACTCGCTTCGGTTTCATCTTGCTCGCGATCACCGCCAGCGGCGTGACCCTTGCCAACAAGTTCCCCAGCCTCGGCATCGACTTGTCGGGCGGTACGATCTTGGTCTACGAACTGGATCCGGAAAAGCAAGCGGCTGTTATCGAAAGCGGAGGACAGCGAATCACCAGTGAAGATTTGGTCGGTCCGCTGACCCGCCGAATCAACCCCGCCGGCACGCAAGAAATCGTCATTCGCCCCTACGGCGAACAACAAATCGAAATCATCATCCCAGAGAAAGACCCCGACGCGGTCGATCGCATCAAGGGATTGGTGGAAGAAGCCGGACAGTTGCGTTTCGCGATTCTGGCCAACCAATTCGATCACCAAACGCTGATCAACCAAGCGATTGAGCAAGCCGAATCGACTCAACCCGGCATCGCCACCCGAGACATGGTCGGCAAGCCCGACGATTCGCTCTACGGAATCTGGGCTCGCATTGGTTTCGAAGAAAAAGAGACCGATGGCGTCCGTCCAATGTTGGTTCCCGTCTCAGGAGCCTTGGCTCGCAACCCGCGCACCGGTGCGATTCTGAACGTCCCACCGGAAGCTCGCATCGGTGACGAATCCGTTTCAGTCGCGAAATGGTTGAAGACGCAAGATTTCGACAACATCGAAGTCCTGATGGTGATCAATCCAAAACTGGACATCCTCGGCGAAGACCTCGCGTACGCCGCCAGCACCTTCGACGAAACCGGTGCTCCCGCCGTCGCCTTCACTTTGACTGACATGGGTTCGGGTCGATTCCGAGCCCTGACGACGAACAACGCTCCCGATGGATCGCGAACTCGACAATTGGGCATCGTGCTCGATGATGAGCTGCTTTCGGCTCCTTCGATCCAAGAACCGATGAACAAAAACGGTCGCATCACGGGTAACTTCACCCGCGATCAAGTCGACTCGCTGGTGCAGATCCTGAAAGCTGGCCAATTGCCGGCGACCGTGACCAAGCAACCCATCGCCGAAAACGAAGTCGGTGCGACATTGGGTGCTGACACGCGAACAAAGGGTCTGTATTCGATCGCCGTTTCGCTCGGCTTGGTCCTCATCTTCATCCTGGTTTACTACCGCTTCGCTGGCGTCGTTGCCTGCATCGCGTTGGTCATGAACATGGCCATGATTTTGGCCACGATGGTCTTCATCAACCAACCGCTGACCCTGCCCGGACTCGCCGGTTTGGTTCTGACCGTCGGTATGTCAGTCGACGCCAACGTTTTGATCTTCGAACGCATCCGAGAAGAATTGAACAAGGGAGCCAAGGCTCGCATGGCGATTCGCAACGGTTTCGCTCGAGCGACCACGACGATTATCGATGCCAACCTGACAACTCTGATCACCGCCATCGTTCTTTATGCGATCGGTACCGATCAAATTCGCGGCTTCGCCGTCACGTTGATCTTGGGCATTCTCTACTCGATGTTCACCGCGATCTACGTTTCGCGAACGATCTTCGACTTGGCTGAGCGTCGCGGGTTCCTGTCACTTGGCATGTCCGATGGCGTCAACAGCATTCGTTCGGCGTTCGCCGGCGGTGGACAGTTCAACTTCATCAGCAAAGGCAAAATGACGCTGACTCTTTCGGCCATCTTGGTCGTTTGTGGCTTGGCTGCCTTGTTCGCTCGCGGACAAAGCATCCTCGACATCGACTTTGCCGGTGGTTCCTCTGTTCAATTCCGAGTTGACCAACCAACCGAAGCCGACGAAGTTCGCAAGATCATGGACAACGCTGTGGCATCATCCGAGAACGATTCGGTTCAATTCACGGTCAACGGCGTCTCGATGGAAGGTGCCGAAGAAGGCACGGTCTTCAAAGTCGACTCCTCCGTTGAGCGAGTCGAAGACCTGAAACAGGTTATTCGAGAAGGCTTCGCGGCTTCCGAATCAGTTGGCTTGGTGACCTACAGCGTCGACATCACTCCGGCTGACTTGGAAGGTGCAACGCAAGAAACTGCCGCTCCTGACACGGATGAAACCAGCTCATCTGATCCCGCTGAACCTTCGGATTCTGCGACCAGCCAGTGGCAATCGGCCGACAACGGCGTGATGCTGGTGATCGCTCAAGACGACGAAGAAGAAGCCCCTGTTGAAGAAGCAGAGGCCGAAGAAACAACCGATGCGGAATCGGATGGACCGAAAATGGAGGCTCGCGAATTCCCCGGCCTTGCTTTCAGCACCACGGACATCTCGCTCGGAATCAAAGGCAGCGACAAAGTTGCCGTGAAAAACGAGGAAGGATTGGTCGATTCGATCGTGGCAGCCGCGGAAGCGGTTGGCGTTCCAATACAAAGAGAAGGAATCATCGTCAAACCACTCGGGGAAGACATTGAAGCTTGGTCGCCTGGTTCGACTTTGGCGTTCCCTAAATGGCGTGTTCAATTGCCACTTGGTGGTGACAACGCCATCAAGGTCATGGGTGAAATGGAAAAACAACTCGACAGCGATCCGGTTTGGATCAGCAGCAGTGCTGTTGGTGCTCGCGTCGCTGGCGACATGATTAGCCGAGCATTCGGAGCCCTGTTCGCTTCGCTGCTTTGCATCATCGGCTACATCTGGTTCCGATTCCAACGCGTCATCTATGGCCTGGCCGCTGTGGTCGCCTTGCTTCACGACGTCGCGATCACCCTGGGTGCAATTGCAATCAGCTACTGGGTCGCCGACGCTCTCGGCTTCTTGTTGATCGATCCTTTCAAGATCTCGCTGACGGTTGTTGCCGCGTTGCTGACGATCATTGGTTACTCGCTCAACGATACGATTGTTGTCTTTGACCGAATTCGCGAGACGAAGGGCAAAGCTCCTCGTTTGACCGGCGAGATGATCAATACCAGCATCAACCAAACGCTCAGCCGAACGTTGCTGACATCGTTGACCACTTTGATCGTGGTCGCGTTGCTCTACGCTTTCGGCGGCGAAGGCATCCACGCTTTCGCGTTCGCTTTGGTGATCGGCGTTATCGTCGGTACTTACAGCAGCGTGTTTGTTGCCAGCCCAGTGCTTCTGTGGTTGGTCGAACGCGAAGAGAAGAAGGCAGCCAACGCCTGATCGCTCTCTGCAGTTCATCTGCGACGATCCTGAGAAAACAACGAAACTCCCTTTCGAATCATCGGAAGGGAGTTTTTTTCATGCGCAGCTCCAATCAGCCACACTCAATCGACTATCATTCGACGTCCCACCTTCCATCCCCACCTCATGGAAATTGCCGTGACACATCGAGTGACGCCGTTCGCCTTCGCATTCGCGATGATCGCTTGCTGGTTCCCAGCGCAAGCCCACGCTGACCAGCCCAACATTCTGTTGATCTTCATTGATGACCTGGGATGGAAAGACATCGGTTGCTACGGCAACGACTTTGTCGAAACACCACACATCGATCAACTCGCCGCGGAAGGTTTGCGGTTCACCAACTTCTATGCCTCCGGCGCCGTGTGCTCACCGACTCGATGCGCGTTGCAATCCGGGCAGAACCAAGCGAGGATCGGGATCACCGCGCACATCCCCGGTCACTGGCGACCGTTCGAACGAGTCATCACGCCACAAACCACGATGGCGTTGCCACTCGACACGGTCACGGTTGCGGAATCATTGAAAGCTTCCGGATACACCACCGGATATGTCGGCAAATGGCATCTCGGCAATGCGCCTGAGTTTCAACCCGATCGACAGGGCTACGACTTCAGCGCTGTCATTGGTGGACCGCACCTTCCCGGTCGCTATCGGGTGCAGGGCCGAAAGGATCTGAAGCCCAAGCCGGACCAGTACCGAACAGATTTCGAAGCCGATCTGTGCATTGACTTCATGCGTCAGAACAAAGACGAACCTTTCTTCCTGATGCTTTCACCTTTCGCGGTTCACATTCCGCTGGGCGCGATGTCAGAAAAGGTTCAGAAGTACGAAGCCAAGACCAAGCAAACCGGGCAATCGCTCCCCCATCCGGTCTACGCCGCAATGATCGAGCATTGCGATGACATGGTCGGCCGTTTGGTCGCTTCGCTCGATGAACTCCAGATCGCCGACGACACGATGATTGTCTTCACGTCCGACAATGGCGGACTCTACCGACGCTACGACTACCGCGAGTCGGCCGATGATCTGGTCAGCAGCCAAGCTCCGCTCAAAGGCGAAAAGGGCTCGCTTCATGAAGGTGGAATTCGTGTTCCGCTGATCATCCGCCACCCAAATGCCACAAAAGCATCCACGGTGTGTGTTGAGCCAACCATCAGCCATGACTTCTACCCGACTTTCGTTGAGATGGCCGGTGGCGAACTGCCGACCAATCAAACCATCGATGGCCACAGCCTGCTGCCTTTGCTGTCGAATCCAACATCAATGCTCGATCGCAAGGCATTGCATTGGCACTACCCACACTACCACCACGATCGTCCCGCCAGCACGATTCGCGAGCGAGATTGGAAGCTGATCGAATACCTCGACGGCACCGGAGATCTGGAACTTTACAACCTAGCCAGTGACTTGGGCGAAACGAAAAACTTAGCCTCCGAGAAGCAGGGCCGAGCGGGCGACCTCAAACGCAAACTGACGCAGTGGAGAAGCAACGTGTTGGCTCGGACACCGATTCCCAACCCGAGCTACGATCCCAAGCGTGCTCACGAATGGTGGAGCCTCAAGAGCGGAAAACCAGTCCCAAGCGAGCAACGCAAACGGTTCCCACCAACCGAAAAAGACTGATTGGCCGAGCCACCCAACTCAGTTACCGCGTATCACCGCTTTCCCGAATACGACCCTACTGACTCGGGTTGAATCGATCGTTACCTCACGCATGTCTGTCGCGTGAGATCTTTTGATGCCGACAGAGGGCCTCTGTCGGCTACGTGATTGCTGGTTGAGCGGAGCCCCGCCTGAATCGACAGGCGACACCGAATGGCCATTCAGAATCGTCGCCGATCAAGTCGACGCCTTGCGATATCCGCCAAACCTACTGAAACCATCAACAAGCGCACAGCAATCACCGACCAGCACCTGTAGCCGACTGAGGCCCTCAGTCGGCATGAGCGCAATCAATCGCAGCAAGCGATTGCTCACCCCAGCGGGCACGAGCTTTCGGATGCCTGCCACATGTGGCTGATCTGCCTTGCCGACAGAGGGCCTCTGTCGGCTACGTGATTGCTGGTGGTGCGGAGTAACGCCTGAATCAACAGTCGACACCGAATGGCTATTCAAGATCGTCGCCGATCAAGTCGACGCCTTGCGACGCCCGCCAAACCTACTGAAACCATCAACAAACGCGCAGCAATCATCGACCAGCACCTGATAGGGGTAGGGAAGTCCGGTTGAGCCGGACTCCCCTCCCTCAGAACCGTACGTGCGGTTCTCCCGCATACGGCTCGCCAGTCAGTGGGT
>NZ_NIZW01000020.1 GCF_002727185.1 Rhodopirellula bahusiensis | reverse complement strand
AAGATCGGCACGCGGTCGCCCACCCTTTGGACTGGGTGGGTAGTCTGGAAGAAGTTCTTCCATCTGCTCCCACAATTCATCTGGCATGCGATAATTATCAAAACTCCGTTGCCCATCCATGGCGGGCCCTCCTTGGGTTTGAGTAGGTTAGAAGTTACCAACTCAGGGAAGGTCCGCTTTTTTCATGCCGAACGGTTCTCGGATAGGTTCTAAAGAACTCAACACCAGGTCATGAAAGCGGATAACTATCCATGCAAAGGAGTCGATTGCTCAACCGGCATTTAATACCGCTAACACACAATTCATTTACCACTTGCTTCTACGATCTGTGGCGTAATCCATCGACCCGCTGATCGGCACCGTCATTGCGAAGAATTGGTTGATTGGTCGACGACATTCGAGTGGCATCGAACACCCACGTCTTGTTTGCGTTGCTTTGGTTGGTCGCAAATCGTCGGCGGAAAATGCTGGTTGGATCTCGGACTTGAGCATCGGTTCCAGCTTTGTTGTTTCGCCATCTGGCCTGTCGTACAATTTCAATTCCTCTGACCGGGCCCGGCCATCCCGCCCCGCACGCAATAACCAATGCAGGCTGCGGAGTGGCGGTGGAGACTTACAACAAGTGGAAATCTGCTTTCCGCCACCACGCAGATGTTTCACGTTCCCCGACCGACCATCTCTTGAACCCATACGCTTCTCGACACGACGAGCCTTCGAACGGAAACCGCACCGTGAGATGGTTCAGCCGCAAAGCTGGGACAATCGCTTTGGCAGCACATTCGATTCTTGTGGTTGGGACGGCGATCCTTGTTCGCTCAGGATTGAAGCAATCATCGGAGGCGGCTGGATTGTGGCTACTGTGGTATGCTTTAGACTTTCCCGCTTCGCTTGGTGCTGGACCGGCCGAGAGTTTCTTTCGTGATGTGCTGGATTTCCATACCCTGTATGTATTCGGCTTTGCCCTTTACTTCTTGGTATTCGGCGGCCTCTAATACTTCATTGCGGTTGGCACTATCGGCGGATTGTATTTCCGGTTCCTGCGGTCAGATGAGAATGGTGACGATCGAGACAACCATACACCGATGTAAATTCACAAGAGCGGGAAACCTTCCGATGCAACCGAGCGGCGAAGTCGGGCGTTTTGAAGTGGATGATCGACCGTCGCCGCCGGCTGATCGGCACCGTTCGTCGAGTATGGTATCACACGAAATCTCAGCTTCATGCTTTCACGACTCCGTCGATCGATCCGGCTCACACGTCAGCGTCTAACGAATTCAGTGTTTCTGGAGCGAGACGACCTTTCTCGCGCGTTCATGATCCAGAGTCTGAATCAACCTGAGCTCTCGGAGACGATGCCATATATGTGGAAGGGCGAATCTTTCTTCCGGTTTTGGAATGCGACTCTCGACCTGGAAGTTACAACCTTACGCGGAACGCTAGATGAGTCGCAGAATCATGCCGTGTTGGCAGCGACAGGACGTGATGCCCCAACGATCAAAACGGATTCTCTTGATCAAATCGCCGCTTGGTTCAACGCAACCTACGCCAATCACGATATTTTCGAGGGTGACGAAATTCACAATGCTCCGCTTCGAACGCACGATGACGTGCTCGCAAAGGTTTCACCTCCGCGTGTGGTATTAGATTTCTCGGAGACATCGGTACCCGGTCGCTTGGAGTTGCATTTTCCGTGGCGAACGCACGATTTTTGCGACTTCGATGTGAAAGTTAACCTATGGGCAGTTCAGACAAGGAAATGAACGACGAACCATGACATGCACGGGAGGACGGCTTGTGCGGTTTTTGAAGTGGAAAGTCTTTCGTCCGTCCCCCGGGCGAGATCAAACGGGACGGGGGCAGTTTGACTACCAGGCTCTATCAATGACCGCGTCCCTTTTTCTTAGATGTATGCACCTCCTGTGCCATCCATAGATCGCAATTCGTTCACCGGATGTATCCATGATTCATACGAGACTGCATTTCATACTCATCCTGTTCGCGATGATTGCGTGCGGCAGTGCTTGGGTCGTAGGTTACCGAACCTTCGCCGTCAACGCGGCAGGTTCCGCGACCTTCGGGGCGGCGTTCCTTTGCACGCAGTTCCGGACGGAACGTGGCGTCTGGATGGGTGGGGCCTTGTTGCTTGTAATCCTCCTCCCACAACTCGCATCCGGACTCATGGTGATCGCCGGTATTCCGTCTCCAGTTGATGACTCTATGCCAGCGGCCGAAATCATCGACTACGGGATCGGATCTACCATTCTGACTGCGTTCTTCGCATTCGCGATTTATGCCACCGTCGTCAATTTTTGCCTCTTTCCGCCGGTCGCATCATGCAAGGAGGTGTGAGTTCAAATCTGAAACGCAACTTAGAGCACTGAAGAAACGAAGGGTTTCTCAGTGCCCTCTGGCGAGGGACTGACTGTGCCCGCCAAATCGTTTGCAACTTCAAATTCCAGCAACACAGGCAGGCTCAGTCAGCTATGGCCCATGTTGCCTTTGACCATCGCGTTGTTATCTCTGCTGAGCAGCGACACGGCAAGAAACACGTCAAGACAATGACCTTCGACAATGGAACCGAGTTCTTCTACCATCGTTTGCTTCCCTCATGGTTCAAAGTTAAGGTGTTCTTCGCAGATCCATACTGCAGTGGCCAGCGAGGGACTAATGAGAATACCAATGGTCTGCTTTGGCAGTACTTTCCAAAGGGAGTGGGCTATGGTTCGATCGGTTGGCAGTAGGTGCGCAAAGCCGCTATGATTTTAAACCTTCGACCCCGTGAACAATACGGCTATTAGGATCGCGTCTCTTGATCCGTTTTCGAGTCTTTTGCCCGGCACCCCGAATTTCACCGTCATCTGACTCAACCGCTGCATGACTGACTTTACCGACTTCCGAAACTCAGCCATCCTTCGCAACCCAACGACGTGGATTGTAGCATTGGCTGGATTCACATATGGCGGTCACAATATGTACGCGATTCGTGAAATCCGCCGCGGTGAAGGAACACCGCTCCAGACTCCATGGCTTTTAACCGATCGCGTGCTTGACATCGCGTTTGGTGGAACGATCCAGGTCCTCTACCTGCTCTGTGCTGTTTGGGTGATTGCTGGACTGTTAGAGGACGCAAGCGTGTGGGTTCGTCAAGCGATTGTCGTGTTACTGTATCTCGGACTCAATTGGTTGACCCAGTACTTATGAACCGATGGCTTGACGTGCGTCCGCCTGGCGGTGGAATTGCTTTTCTGGCTGGACTTTGCATCTTCGCTGGTGCCGTTTTCGCCATCGCCGGCGGTGATTCGTGGTACACGCGTTATGTCTGCCCACTGTTTCTGCCGCTCGGAATTGGGCTTTGGCTCAAGCATTCCTGGGCTCGCTGGGTCGCCTTTGCGTTGTTCTCTTTAATGGCGGTTCTGTCCTTGCTGGTGTTCGTGGACCTCGGAGTAACTGTGAAGTCGGTTCTTCGATTCGTGATCGTTCTTGCCACTGTCTATTCGCTTTGGGATTGGGATGTGTACCCGACCTCAGACGACGACCTGGATCCATTCACGGAAGAAGGGATCAGCGGCGATGCATTTGATGCGCACGAAACACAGCAGGAGGATTTTGCAAATGGAAACCACGTCGATCCTTCGCCGATATCAAAGGAGTCAGGATGAGCGTGTTTCGCTACATCGATGCGTTTTGCAATTCGGTCAGGAATCATCAAACCCTCGAGGGTAAGTCACCCAAACGATTCGAAGCCGAACACACGACGAGCCTCGCTGTGTAGAATTCGATTCTTAGGTGTCCGCCAGTCGTTGGCTATCGCAAACATTGTCCGACTGAGGTCTGTCAAATGCGTCACGCTTTTCTGATTTGCATGTCGATCTTCACGTGCGTCGGTGTGTTCGCTCAAGAAGCGGCCCCGGTCGACGATCCTTTCCGTCCCGCGGAGTCGGAACGCGGCACGACCGAATGGAAACCTGTGCACCCGGATGGTGATACTTCCATCGCCCGAATGATGTCGCTCGTTTACACCGATGCTTTGCCTGCCTTCGACCGCGTTGAAATTTGCGCTGTATCGTTTCCGAAACGCGATCCATTCGATGAGGCTGAATCAAAGCGTGACGCCTCAGACAAGACGTTTCCCGTCCGACCATATGGAATTCATGCCGATATCCACGCTCGGGCCAATGTCACTGGCAAAGACTGCGAGGAGTTACGAACCGCATGGCAATCGTTGTCGTTCGATCGTCTCGGTGGTGCTTTCTGCCACTACCCTGCGTATGGACTTCGCTTCTACCGTGACGATCAGATTCTTTTCGAAACTTCGGTCTGTTGGCAATGTCAGAATTTCTATTTGCCATCGTACGATGAAAAGAAAGGTCGTTTTACATACGGGTGGTACGGATTTGCAAACGATGAGAAGGCTAAGCGGCTTCTCACGTTGTTGCGACGCCACTTGCCGCATCCCAAACTCAATGTCGATCGCAAGACCGGTGGATAATCACGTGGTGCAGACGCATTAGCAGTAGTACAGATGCCTTCAACAATGGGCCGGAGGCTGCAGACGATGCCCGCTCTGCGAGTAAGTCGGGCTTTCCAGCTGAAACTGTAACGACAGATCTTTTTCGTGAACCAATAGCCGAATCAAGATCGCTTGGATTGTTGCACACGCTCTCGGCCCTTCCGGAGATGGAGCCTGATTGCCAATTTGAAATTCAGGTCGGCGTCAATTCCGACTGGGTACGTAGGAATGATGGACTAGAATCCGACTCGAGAACTCTGCATCGTATCCTCGACACGTTGAAGATCGCCGAAGCGGATGATTCGCTTCTGGACACCTTTCATCTTGTTCCTTGGTTCGAAGGATCGTTTGTTGACAAAGTAGGTGTGGAATGGTCGAACGAGGTATATTGGGGCAGTCTGGCAGTTTTGTCGGCAGACGGCAAAAAAGCAGCAATGTATTTCGATCTGTCAAGCTGATCCGAAGCCGGATCCCTCCTCTATTTCTTCTCTGAGCCGAGCTACGCACCGGTTGGCAAAGCAGTCCGCGACGGCCGGACCGTGACAACACAAAAAATCTAACGAGGAATGT
This sequence comes from Rhodopirellula bahusiensis, assembly GCF_002727185.1. Classification (NCBI taxonomy): domain Bacteria; kingdom Pseudomonadati; phylum Planctomycetota; class Planctomycetia; order Pirellulales; family Pirellulaceae; genus Rhodopirellula; species Rhodopirellula bahusiensis. Next base: position 133,843 of record NZ_NIZW01000020.1, on the reverse strand, counting down.
TTCAATGAAGTTACGACATCACATCGCCGCGTCGCTTGTCATCCTGCTCGGCGGTACAGCACGAGCTCAGGAAGCCACGCCGGGTTACAACCACAAGATCCCTTCCAAGATCATGACGCCTGAAAAGGTTGAGACGTCGGTTGGCACGCTGAACTACTTTGACGGAATGCCGGACGCTCAATCGGTCAGCACGCTGATGGACAACCTAGTGCGGATGCGCGGTGTGGAGACTTTTCTCAATGGGATCCCCGCCACGTCCATTGAAGCACTCCGGCTGGGACACGTAGACATTGGCGTTCAGGCGTCGAATGAGTTCATGCTTGCCGACGAACTTTGCGACTCCAGTCCGCTTTTTCTGACCGCCAACACCGACACGGTCTACTGCTCGGGCTTCCTGGATCTACAGAAAGACGGCCCGACGGTGGTCGAGATTCCTGCCAAGTGTGGGCCGGGCACGGTGAACGATGCGTATTTCCGCTTTGTGGTGGACATGGGCGCCCCTGGGCCCGATCGTGGCAAGGGAGGGAAATACTTGATCCTCCCACCTGATTACAAAGGCGAGCTCGAAGGCCCAATTGGCGGCAAAGAAACCGTGATTGATGGCGAAAAGTATTTCGTCGTTCGCTCTCCGAGTTATGTGAACTGGGTCATCCTTCGCGGATTCTTGGTGGACGGGAAGACTGATTTTTCAACCTCGATGTTCAAGCAAGGGCTGAAGGTTTATCCGTTGGCGAAGAAGGATCAGCAGCCTGCGATGAAGTTTGTCAGTGGCTCGGATCGAAGCTGGAACACCATCCACGCGAACAACTTTGAATTCTATGAAGAGCTCCACACCGTGATTGAACGCGAACCGGTTGAGATGCTTGACCCGGAAGTGCGCGGACTGTTCGCATCCGTCGGGATTCAGAAGGGCAAGCCGTTTGCCCCCGACGATGACATGAAAAAAATTCTGAACGACGCGGTTGCGATCGGCAACGGCACCGCCCGAGCCCTTTTGTTCCGCAACAACCTCGAAGGGGCTGCCCTCTACCCGGGCAGTGCGTGGAAAGCCGCCTTCGTCGGCGGAAGTTATCAATGGCTCAAAGACGACGGCGATGGTGGGCGCTTCCTCGATGCACGCACGCTCTTTTTCTACGGCGCAACCGTCAACACGCCCGCGATGGTTCTCAAGATGATTGGGGTCGGTTCGCAATACACCTATGCGGCCACCGACGAGAACGATGCCTACCTCGATGGTTCGAAGACCTACAAACTGAATATTCCGCCAAACGTGCCTGCGAAGGATTTTTGGTCTGTCGTGGTGTATGACCCACAGACACGTTCGGAGCTGCAGACGGATCAACCTTTCCCCAGCAAGAACAGCAAGCGGAGCGATCTGGTCAAGAATGCGGACGGTTCGATCGACCTGTACTTCGGCCCGCAGGCACCCGAAGGAAAAGCGTCCAACTGGATCCAAACTATCCCGGGCAAAGGATGGTGGACCATCTTGCGACTCTACGGCCCGCTCGAACCGTGGTTTGATAAATCGTGGCGTCCCGGAGAGATCCAACTCGTCCAGTAGTGCAGAGCATCGAAGGGGGGCAGGGAGCAATTCATTTCACTTCATTGTGGCGATGACGTCGCAGGCAGCTTCTCGTGCGTGGCGAGCAGCCTGTGTATTGGGCTCGAGCCTGGAACTTGGGGACGCCCTCGCGTGATGCGGTACCTCGAGGTTGCGCCGCGTTCCCAAGAGGGGGCTTTTTGCCTAATATCCTGGCTGCTTTGACGATTTCCGTTCGGCGAACGATGGCCAGGACATGGATTTTTTTCCGAACCTTCACTTCGACGACCCGCTTTTCAACATGGCGGTGGTGCTGACCGCCGGTGTGCTCGGCGGTGAGATATTTGCTCTGATCCGGCTGCCCAAAGTCACCGGTTGGATTGCTACGGGCATTGTCCTTCGGCAATTGCGATTGCCCGGAATGGACACCGTTCTGGATCCCCAAGCGTTGGACCGATTTGGTCCCTACATGAATTTTGTGTTGGGATTCATTGCGTTCACGGTCGGTGCCTCGCTGTATTTCGGCAGTCTGCGAAACACAGGCAAACGCATTGGATTGTTGTTGCTCGGTGAAGCCTTGATCACACCAACTCTGGTTGGTTCGTTGATGTACTTTGGCGGCATGTGGCTGGATCCGTCGATGTCATTGCCGCCGGCCGCGTTGTTCGCTGCGATTGCGATCGCGGGGGCTCCCGGCACAACGGTCTTGGTGATTCAAGAAGCTCGGGCGCGTGGGATTTTGACTCGCACGCTGTTGGCGGCCATCGGTCTGATCGACATGGTCGCGGTTGCCGTCTTCGTTTTTATCTCGACGTTTTTGGCCGACGAGTCAGGTTGGCTTCACGCTCTGGAAAGCGTCGGCGTGCAATTCGCCGTCACGTTGGCGATCGGTGCGGCTTGTGCGTTGCTAGCAATCGTGATGGTGCGAACCGTGGTCAGTCCAGCCTTCTTGGGGCCATTGATGGTCGCGGTTGTGTTGGGGGCCTGGGGTGCGGCCGCGAGTTTTGGCACATCGGGCGGGATTTTGGCGTGCACGTTTGCCGGAATCACGTTGACGAACTTCCGGCATGATTTGGTTCGGTCCGGGGAAGCCTATTTGAACTCGATTGGCGGAGCGTTGTTCGCGCTCTTCTACACGTTTGCCGGAATGAAGCTGGATTTCACTCAGATCCCGCCGGTCATCGGTTTGGTTGCGTTGTACTTCTTAGCTCGCTTGTTCGCCAAAACGATCAGTGCTTACACCGCCATGAGTTTGTCGGGAGCGACCGACAATGTTCGCAAGTACCTCGGCATGTCGTTGTTGCCACACGGAGGCGTCGCGGTTGGTTTGATCATTTTGGTTGGTAGCGAGCAGGCGGGGTTTTCCGATGAGATCAAATCGATGGTGACGACCGTTGGTTTGTCGGCTCTCGCGATCAATCAATTGCTCGGGCCAAGTGCGACGCGGTTTGCGTTGACTCAAACCGGAGAAGCTCGCAAGGATCGACCAAGGTTGCTGGACTTCTTGCAGGAGAACCGGATCATGGTCGATTTGGATGGTGATAAAGAAGAGATCTTCCAAAAGCTCACCAATCTGCTGTACGCCACGACGCCCATGACCACGCCGCAGGACAAGTTTTTGGAATCCGTCCGAGCCCGTGAAGCATCGCAAACAACGTGCTTGGGGACCGGATTGATGATTCCCCACGCAATCATCGACGAACCCGACGCGAATGAAGTCAAAGGTGTTCTGGGAATCAGCAAGAAAGGCATCAAGCTCAACACGCCCGATGGGCGTTTGGTGCATGCCGTGTTGTTGTTGGCCACCCCGGAATCAAGCCGCAAACGTCACTTGGAAATTCTTTCCGCCTTCGCGACCGCGATCACACGAGACATCAATATTCGAGAGCAGTTGTATCGTGCCCGCAGTGCCGCTCATGCTTACGAAGTGCTGCATGCCGACGATCTCAGTGACGTGAACTACTTCCTCGAAGACGCTCAGCAACGTGCCGGATTGTTGGAACAACAAGAAGAACAATCATCATGAATCAGTCCAATCCTGATGCCCAGTGCGGTTGCCCCGATGTCGATCCGTCGCAGCCAGTTCGCGTCGCCGTGATCACGCTCAGCGACACGCGTGGCAAAGCCGAAGACCGAAGTGGCGACCGGATTGCGAGTTTGCTGGGTGAAGCGGGGCACTCGATCACAAAACGGTTGATTCTGAAAGACGATTCGGAACCGCTCGCGAAATGTTTGGGAGAACTCGCGGAAGATGATTCGGTCGACGCAATCATCACAACAGGCGGCACCGGCATCGCGCCGCGAGATATGGCGGTGGACGTGATTGAATCGATGTTGGACGTGATGCTGCCAGGTTTTGGCGAACACTTTCGAGCCATCTCGATTGCTGAGATCGGCCCCAAAGCGATGCTCAGTCGAGCCACCGCGGGACGCGTGAAATCCACAGTCGTTTTCGCGTTGCCGGGATCCACCGGCGCTGTCACCACCGGTATGAACCAATGCGTGCTACCAATTTTGCGACATGCAGTGTCATTGGCATCACGCTGAACGTTGGCATGTTAAAGTTCGCCAGTTACGCGGCCGCTTTGGTCTTGTAGCGGATCTTCGTGGCGCTAGGCAAAGCGAAGTAGTCTTGCAGCTCTGGCAAGGCACATGGTTCTCGCGTGACGACCAAGCAATACGGTGAACCTTGATAGCTGGCTTGGTGGAAGTGCACGTTGTCCCAAGGGATTTGGCCTTCGGCGTGCAGCGAACGAATGTCGTCGACAAACGGATGGCAACCGTAGTTTTCCATCAGGACAACGGCGTCGTTGGCCAAATGGAACATGTTCGAGAGCGCGACCAAGTGGCTGACCGCAGTTTTGATGTGCATCAGCACGGCTTGGCTGAAAACCAAATCGGCGGTTGCCCAATTCTTGGATAGTGGCATCGTGATATCGCGTTGGCTGACGACATCGGCGATGCTTGGGTTGCGGTCCTTCAGAAATTGGATTTGCCCTGTCGAGCGATCGCATCCGTGCACGTTCATGCTCGGGTACAGGTGCTGGAGGTTCCGAACGTGGTCACCACCGCCGCATCCGATCTCCAAGACGCTGGTGGGATTCAGGCGACCAATCGTTTCGTACACAACGTGAAAATTGGGGTGAATCTTCAAGTTGCCTGTTTGCAACGATTGAGTTTCGGGATCGAATCTCGCTTGATCATCCAGATGCAAGTCAAGTTCGCGTTCCAGGGTTTCTTGCTGAGGCCCGTATTTGTCGCGGGTGTAGGTTTCCCAATTGAAGTCGTCTTGGAAATAGCGATGCCGGCCAGCACCGAAAACGTGGTAGAAGCGTTTTTTGACGGTCTTGATCATTTTGTTTGTCCTGGAAGGGTGCAGCAGCGGACAAACTCGCGTTTTCACACGAGAATTGGCGGCTGAAGTTCTCTGTGATAGGAACAAACCAAATTGAGAACGATCGCGGCAAGTGCGAATCACCCTACCGGGGGCCGTCTTTGGCGGAGTTACCGAGGCACCAAGAAACAGCTGAAGTGGTCGCGAGAAAGTTGTGACAGCATCGACCGGGCTTGTTCGGCGTAAAGCGGATCGAGTTGCACCGCGAGCTGTGCATGTTCAGCCGCCGGAGTTGTCTTTTGATGTTCCTTGTAACACGTCGCCAGAAGGAAGTGATGTTCGGCGGTTGGGGCCAATTCGATCAACGATTGGTAGGTCTCCTCTTCCAGTCGCCGATTGCCTGACTGGCGTGCGGCGAAAGCAATGCCTTTGTAAGCGCTGGTCATGGCGTTTCGTTTGGAGGGGCTGTCGGGCTGTCTTTGCCAGTGCTGGAGCGATCGTTCGTAGCCACGCATGCTCTCGGCCGGATGTTCCAAACGTTGTTGGCAGAGGCCGTAGTAGTCGAGGCTGATGGGGTGAAAGTTTCGACCGGACATCATCGGGCGGATCCACCCCAGGGCTTCGTAGTTTCGATCGAGTTGAACCAGCGAAGTGATTCGCCGACCGATCATCGAGATGTTCATGTTGCGAGGCATGGGACGCTCGACTTCTGATTCCAACCGAATCTTCTCTTCGCGGAGGTTGCCTTGCAGGGTCGCCAGATCGGTGTCTGCCGCGGCTGCGTTTGGGTTGAACCGGCGAAGTTGCCAGCACTGCTCCCAAGCCAGTGCAATTCGTTGGCTGCCGAGAGACTCCTTCAAATTCTTTTGAAGTGACTCCGCTGCCGAATGCGTGTAGGTCGCGGGAATCGCGATCGTTGCCACACCAAACAGCAGCCAAGTCCAAGCCGGCAAAGCTTGTTGACCACCCTGCCCTTCAGCCACTTGATCGGACTCGAGGGGATTGGGTGCTTGGCCGTTGGGCCGTTGAGGTGCTACAAACGCAAAGCACAGGTTGGCGGCGGCGAAAGCGGCCAGGATCGCGAGCGTCGCTCGAGCAATTGTGACCGCGGTGAGGCTGTCCAAAGAGGTGCCATGGCTAATGCCAGCAAGACAAAGGCTCGCCACCAGGAGACAGGCTCCCAGCACGACGGACGACGAACGAGATTTCTTGCTCACTCGGATCGCACCAAAGAAACTGATTGGCAGAGCGGACAACATGGAAACGGCGTAAATGTCGTTTCGTCCATACCACTCCAAGTGGCCATCGCGATCCAGCAACAAGTGGCGAGTGACCAGGCTAATCGCGATCACTGTCGCCGGCCAAACGATCCAGCTTGCTCGAAACTCTCTCTCAGAAGTGCCTTCGATGGAGGTCATGCCGCACCCGATGGTGATGCAGTCGCGGGGCGTTTGGGGCCTTTCCACAGCATGCCGTCAAAGCAGTAATGCCAGAATGCAACGACCAAATTGATTGTCACCCATGTTTCAAAGTAGCCACGGGACAGCAGGTAGTTTCCGAGGCCAATGACAAGTACGAAAATGATCAAGAACAAAATCCAAATCTTCGACAGACGTGTCAGGGGATTGTTGACTGTTTTTGACCCAGGCTTCTTCATCGACCAAGTGACGATCGACATGTATTCCATGGAATGAAAGATCGCGGATGCCAAGGCCAACTGAATCACGAGTTGGTTGTTCTGATAGTGAGCTGCCAGCAGCAACGCGGTGAACAACGACATCACGCTCAGCAAATAAAACATGCTCGCCGATGATGCGTCGTTCGACCGAGTGAAGCGATGAATCGCGGAGAGTGCCAATGTCGTGGGGATCACCAGCATCAACCAATCGAGTTGTTCCATACCAGGCAGTGTTGGGAACGGTCCATCAGTCCAACCAAATCCGGCCGCACGAGCGATCACGTACAGCAAGAAGCCGCGGAAAAAGATCTTCTGCAAAAGCGAACCGTGGGTCTGAGCGAATCGTCGCAGCGTTTTCGGTTGATCGGAATCTGTTTCAAACGGATCAGGTGTTTTGCGATTCGGCTTCACGGACGATTTGCGTTGATAGATCCGAAAGATTCCGTGGTGTTGAGACGAAAAGTGCCATGCATTCCAGACGTAGTCGATCATCCCAAGGCAAAGCAGCGATCCGGTGCCCATTTGCAGCCCAACGCAGACTGTCAGAATCGCGAGAGCCAAAGCTGCGAAGAGCCAGCGGCGATCACGCGATTTGTGGTGATCGACTGACACCAGGACGATCGTGATCCAACGGTGCGGTGCAGTGATGAAGTAGATTTGCCAGAACAGCAATCCTTCGTGTGTCGTCGTTCCGCCGAAGATGTCAACGAAGACCAGCAGGGGCCAAAACACGTTGGCGATGAAGATGAGGTCGATCAACGGCGAGAAAAGGAAGCCACTTTTTGCATCAACCGAAGCCGCGGGTTTCGATGTCTCTCGCGAACGCGATGCAGCGGAATCCAATGACGAATGAGTCGCGGACGAATCGTAAACGGCACTCATGGCGATGCCTCCAAGTCGGTCTTGCTCTCATGCGATGCCGTTCCCGCGACGATTCGAATCCAATGATCGTGGAACGCGATTCCTTGGGTCCATGGCGTGAGCGGCATATGACATTCGATGCAGTCCCCGGACGGTTCTTCCGGACAAATCGCGGATGCTTGCGGCTGATGACAACTTTGGCATTGCTGGATGTATTGCCCGCGATCGTGCGAAGTGGTGTCGTGTGGATCGTGGCAAGTCGAGCAGGTGAGTTCACCGGACGATTGCAGGTAGCATTCGCTTTTCTTCAGTCCGTAGGGTTGAAAACGGGCTCGTTCTGCGGCGGTTGAGTCAGGGGAAACAGAACGTTCGTCGCGATGACATGCACTGCAAGTTTCCATGTGGGCGCCGGCATCGTGTTGGTCAATCATCGGTTTGATTTGTTCGGGCAACCCACGTTCGGCGAGGACCACGTGTTTCTTTCGCGGCCCATGGCAGCGTTCGCAACCAACATTCGCGATCATCGTTTGAGATGTCAGCGGAAGCGGTGGAGGTGGCACCACGGTTGAGTGACACCCAATGCAAGAACGAACATCCATCGCATCCATGGGACGCCCAAAGCATTCAAGCGTGCCTGCGCGAAAGGAATCGTATTCGTCGTGATCGGGAGTGACGTTCAGCTTTCCGTCACCATGGAACGATGACCAACGCATCTCGATGCCTCGAGTGCCGTCCGCTTGGATCGCGAGCGGTGTTTGTGCGTGCGTGCCGGATCCGAGCAACCAATTGACCGCCACCGACACACTGGGTTCGTTCGTTAATGGAACAGAGTTTTGTTTGGCAACCGCCCTGCCCTGCCCCGCGGATGTGCTGACCAAAAATTGGCCTGCTTTCTTTTGAAAGCGAAAGGTTTGGTCGCGAAGCGAGTCGTCGTACTCGCCTTGTTGCAACAGTTGCTGGGCGAGTTCGGAATCCGCCATCGGTGTCGCTGTGCGGGAATGGCCCGAGCGTTGGTGGGCTTCGTATTCGGCCGGATGGCAGGACTGGCAGGCTTGATCACCGGCGAACTGCGAGGAGACAAATTGACTCCATCGATTCACAGCTTGAGTGACTGAGTGGTCGGAGGCTCGAAGTTGTTGCCTTCGCTGCGAAGCGGATGATGGCGCAGGTTCAGCCAGCATCAAGTCACGTGCAACACTGGCCGCACAAACACCGATGACCAAAAACACCAAGAGCCCCAGGAACTGGAGGCTCTTTCTAGAAAGGATCTTCGAAAACAAGGAATGTCCTTGAGAGGGGATCAACCCAAAGGAGCGTCTTTGATTTTCCATTCCTCACCGACACGTTGCAGCACCCAATTTTGCGTGGTGGTGCTGACTTCCGATGCCTTCTTGGTTCGGTCCGCGGTGGAGGTTGCGAAGATGCCACCGAAGATTTTGACTGGGACCGTCAGTTGGTCGCCGTTCACTTCTGCTTCGCCCGCAATTTCATAGCCACGTTGAGCGTATTCTTCGCGATTGTCGGGAGCGGATCCATCGACGAACGCGGTAGGGAACATGTTGGGGTCACCAGCGATGTCGCCAAGTCCCAGAACGCTCGCAAAGGCGTTTTGCTCGAGGGTCGCTTTGGGCGGAGCCGATGATCCGCAGCCAATGACGGTGAGCAACGCAAAAACGGGCAACAATTTGATTGGGTTTTGAAAGTTCATCTGGTTTGGATGAGGTGGAGAGAGGTGTGGGAGAAAGGCTTCGGGGTTGTGGGCGAGGCAACGAGTCCCGGCATGCGGCAGATCAAGTTGGACTCGTTGGGGTGTCTCCGGATTGTGCTGGAGACGGACTCGTGGCGTCGACCACAACGTTTCGAAGCAGCTCTCTCTCGCTGAGCGAGAGAGAGTGATTGGTTCAAGCACAAAGAAATAACTTCATGCATCCGTTTGATCAGGGCATTTCGAAGACTTCGCTGTTCTTCGCCGTCGCCAAAGGATGCCAGACGTTCTCTTTGTCCACCGAATCGGTGATAAAGCGAACCGAGCTGTCAGCCATCAGGATGTTGACTCCGCCGGTGTGGTGACTGCGAGCGGCGGCCCAGATTTCAGCGGTGTCGCGTTGTTCCAAGCAAGCCAAGTAAGGGTTCAGCTTGTCTTCTGGAATGGTTTCGTCGCACGCGGCGAGCACGTCTTTCTCTTTGCTGTTGGGGCTGGTGAAAGCCGAGAAGATCGTGGCACCCATGGCAGGCGACATCCAGGTACCACGGATGTCGGTGCTTGAGTTGTGGTTAAGGATTTCGCTCATTGCCATGGTGTTGCTCATGCCGTCGAGGAAGTCTTCGCTGCCCATGCCGTTTCGGTTTTGGAAGCGGTCGCCAGCAATGCCGTCTTTGATGATCACGTCTTGGTGAACGTAGTAAGTGCCGAATGCACCGGAGGTTTGGTCGCTTTCCCAAGACAGCATGTCACCGGATCCCCAGTTGGCCGCGTAGTTAGAACCCTTAGCCAGCGATTCCAAACCGTAGCCACCGTCTGAGAATTGGTTGGTCACGCGAGGCGCCGAGGGGCAGGCAACGAATGAACCCAGTTGTTCGCGACCGATGTGTTCGAATTCAGCGTAGTACTCGCAGTGATCACAAGGGTTCATGGTGTGACCCGTGACCGAGTCTTCGCAGCGGGTGATCAGTTCCCAGACACCGGGTTGTTCCATGTAAGGGAACAACATTGGCAACCAGTGCCATCCCAGTTCGTTCTGACCATGCTGCCAGCCACCGGTTTTGAAGCGGTTGCCGTTTTCGTCATAGTTGACGTTGCCTGGCGGGAACGAACCGAATGCGGCCATGTGGTTGTGTAGGGCGATGCCAAACTGTTTGAAGTTGTTTTGACACTGCATGCGACGAGCGGCTTCACGGGCGGCTTGGACGGCTGGCAAAAGCAGACCGACCAGGACACCAATGATCGCGATCACGACCAAGAGTTCGACGAGGGTGAAGCCAGATCGCTTGGCAGTCCGTCGATCACACGAGTGTGGATGTTGGATTTTCATGACGTTGTTCTGAAGTTCTCAAGGGGAAGAATGATTGAGCGGTAGGATGAGAGCGACCTCGGAGAATTGAGATCTTCAAGTCCCCGGAATCGAGCGCGGGGATTAAAACAGAAAGGGTGACGGAGGTTGTTAACGTTCCGTGAAGTAACTGTGTGGCTAACGCGATGTTTGAGCGTGGTTGAGCTCAGGGGCCTCGTGACCGTGCTGAGGCGACTTTTTCGGCCGTACGAGAGTTGTTGAATCCGGAACTTTTTTTGGGTTCATGCAACACCGGTTCTGGAAGACGGTGAATTTTGAGGTCGGTTTTCGCTCGGTTGATGCCTTTGTTTGCGGTGCCTTCATGAAAATCAGATCCCATTCTGCTGTGCTTTGGCCTGAAGAGGGGTGCTTGCACACCCCTTTTCCAGGAGGGTGGTCGCCCGTGTCAATGCTTGAGGATCTTAGGTGTGGAGGATGTTTTGCACGCTGAGACAGAGGATGGCCAGAGTCAATCGAACGTCGATTCACCGAATGGCCCGCGTTTGGATGGACGTCCGAACGGTTTTTGTGTCTGTGTCAGCGCATAGAAAAACCACCGGCAAAAGTGATTTCGCCGGTGGTCGATGGATTCAGTGTGGTCCGCTACGAAGCGGACAAGATCGGGTCAGACAGGGAACCCGACCGGGGCCGGGATGTTTCCAAAGCTGGACGAGTTGGCGGCAACCATGGCCGCGAGCCTCGACTCGGGAGCGTAGGATTTGCAGCCGAAGAAGCCACGTTTTTGGATCACGGTTGCCACTTCAGGTGGAACGTGTTTCTTCCATTCGTCATCGCCTGCTTCAATCATCTTCAGCACTTCTCGTGAGAACGTCGAAAGGTGTTCCGGATTGTAGGCGTGCAGTTGTTCGATGCAGCCTTTGTCCACCAAGTAGTCGTACAGTTTTCGAAGTTCCGGCGCGATCTCCAGATTCTCAACCGTGGTCAATTCACCCGTATCGCGATCCATCAACGGATACACATAGAGTTTCAAATCGTTCTTGAACATTCGTCCGAACGATTCGAGGATGCCGCCGTCGAGTTGTGTGTAGTACTTCTCTTCGAAGAGTTCATGCAGGCTGCCTGCACCCATCGTGATCGCAATTTTCTTTTTGGTGTATTGCGAAAGGTAAGCCGCCAAACGGTAGTACTCGAAGTAGTCCGAGATCAGCACCGTCATGCCACATGCGGCGAGCGTGTCGACGCGAGCGAGGAAGTCTTGCAAGTCGATCTCGCCATTGGCACGAAGATTACGCATCGTGATCTCCGCCAGCGCCACGACTTGATTGGAGTCCACCTCGTCTTCTTTGCGGAAGCTTTTTTGTGCAGCTTGGATCATGTCCAAGTTCACGTGAGTGACGGGACGGAAGCTGCCTCGTTCGACCAAGATTGGCTTTTTGTAAAGCACTTCAGCGGGCTGCAGGACTTCGCCGTCGGCCGAGAACATCGCCGCTTTACTAAGTCCGAGCTGCACGAGGCGAAGGCTCATCACGCGATTGTCGACATGACGAAACGCGATGCCTGAGAATTCGATCATGTCGATTTCAATGCGCTGCGTGCTGAGGTTGTCCAGCAGCGACTCAATCAACTGATCGGGTTCGTGATTCAGGAAGAACGCACCATACAAGAGATTGACGCCGACAATGCCGAGGGCTTCTTGTTGTGCCGCGTTGTTGTTGTCCAGCATTCGGACGTGGATGATGATTTGGCTGTCTTCATCTCGCGGGTGAGCTTGGAATCGGATGCCCATCCAGCCATGGCACTCGTTCGTTCCGTGGTAGTTTCGAGCCGAGACGGTATCGGCGAACGCGAAGAATGCGGTGGAATCGCCGCGTTGTTCTTTCAGCCGTTCGATGTTCAGGGTGTGTTCTCGGGTCAACATGTCTTCCAGACGTTGCCGGCAAACATATCGTTGGCATTCGCCATAGATCGCGTCGCTCACCGCCATGTCGTAGGCGGACATGCTCTTGGCGATTGTGCCCGCAGCGGCGCCGACGCGAAAGAACCAGCGGACGACTTCTTGTCCAGCACCGATTTCGGCGAAAGAACCGTAGCGTCGCGGGTCCAAGTTGATTTGAAGTGCTTTGCGCTCGGTCGATGGACGTTCGTTGGTCATGTTGTTTGCCCGAATGGAAGAGTGGCCCCAGAATCACAACAACATCTAGGTGACAAAATCAGGGCCTCCAAATGCTTTTTCTTGGTTGGGCGAACGACATGACCGGGGAAGGTTGTTTGGGCGGTGCGATCGCTACAAACCGCGAAAATGGATCGCGGGTGCTCCCCGGACGGGGGTCTGGGGAACAATCTGCGGTGCGAGCGAGAGAAGCGTTACAATGTCGGATCAGGCAGTTTCTGTGTTGTTCGAAGCCCGTTCAGGTGAATCTGATGAAAACGAAGACGATGTCACGACGATGGTTCGCAAGTCGATCCGCCATGGCGATTGGCGGTGCTGCGATGTGGACGACGCCCGGTTTGTTCGCGGAAGAACTGTTGAAGCCGACGCCGTCGTTGACTGAAGGGCCTTTCTATCCCGATCGCATGCCGCTGGATCAAGACAATGATTTGATCGTGATCGGTGACAACACGACTCCCGCGGTTGGCGATGTGACTCATTTGACCGGACGAGTGCTGACGGCGGCGGGCTCACCAGTGCGCAATGCAACGATCGAGATTTGGCAGTGCGATGCCAACGCGGTTTATTTGCACTCGCGTGACAGTGATGGAAAGAAAGAGCAGCAAGACAAGAACTTTCAGGGCTTTGGTCGCTTTGAAACTGCTAGCGACGGTGGGTATCGCTTTCGAACGATCAAGCCAGTGCCCTACCCAGGTCGACCCGCCCCTCACATTCACATCAAGGTCAAACAAGGTGACAAGGATTTGCTCACGACACAGTTGTTGATTCGTGGTCACGAGGGGAACCAGCGTGATGGCGTATTTCGCCGCGTGACGGATCCTGCCAAACGCAAGTTGTTGGTGGCTGATTTCAAGCCGCTGAAGGAATCAAAAATCGGTGAACTCGCCTGCCAGTTCGACGTGATTTTGGGGCAGACACCCGCTGACGGTTGATATGCAGCGTATCCGGCCGACGAATGAAATGAGAACCTTGAGCGTTCCGCGAATAGCTGTGAGTTGCCAAGAAACGAGTGGTTGGGTAACAAAGTCTGGATTGCCACGGTCCACAACGAATCAAGTCATTCGTCGATCGCTGTCATCGCCACCGTTTTACAACTCGTCGAGAAGGCATCGTCGTTGAATTTCCCGTTGTTGTTCCGTTTTTTGGGAACGATTTGCCTGTTGATTGGCGGATCGATGGCGTTCAGCCTGCCATTTGCATTCCCAAGCGTTGCCAACCGAACGCATTTGCCTCCCGCGACGGAATTTGAATCCGCGGCGGCGAGTGGATTGCTGGCGAGCATGGCGATTTGCTTTTTCGTTGGAGCGTTCTTCCGGTTCTTGGGACGCGGTCATCGAGGCGGTGGCGAGCTGTACCAGAAAGAAGCGATGGCGATTGTCGGTCTGTCTTGGGTCAGTGCCACCGTGCTCGGTGCCCTGCCCTATTACTTGAGCGGAACGATGATCGCGGAGAATTCGCCGATCACGTTCATTGAAGCCATGTTCGAGTCGCAGTCTGGATTCAGCACCACGGGCGCGACGGTACTGACCGATTTGGAAACACCCGAATTGGTCCCGCACTGCATTTTGTTCTGGCGGTCGTGGACGCACTTCTTGGGTGGATTGGGAATTGTGGTTTTGTTTGTCGCGATCCTGGGACAAGGGTCCGCGGGCAAGGCGATGATGAGGGCCGAGATGCCTGGGCCGACCAAAGATGGCAGCATGCCTCGAATGCAGCACACCGCGTTGGTGTTTGCTGCGATCTATGTTGGTCTGAACATGTTGTTGACGTTCATCTACATGTTCGAAGGGATGAGTTCGTTTGATGCTCTGTGTCACGCATTTGGCACGATGGCGACCGGTGGTTTCAGTACCTACAACCGATCGCTGGGCGGATTCGACAGTCCGTTGATTGAATACACGACCGTGTTGTTCATGATTCTGGCGGGGACCAACTTCACGCTGCTGTATTTGATGCTGCTGGACATCCCGCGGCGACCGCTGACGGCTGCTCGCAGGTTGTTTCAGGACGTTGAGTTTCGAACGTATGCCTTGGTGATTGGCGTCGTCACGTTGGGTGTCGTGTTGTTTGGACTTCGTGCGGAAGACGAAGGGTTTGGAACGCTCGCAAAAGGCATCCAAAACGGTTTGTTCCAAGTCGTTTCGGTCATCACGACGACTGGCTACGGGACGGCAGACTTTGACGAATGGAACAACTTTGGCCGTGGGATTTTGTTGTTATTGATGTTCGTCGGCGGTTGTGCGGGAAGCACCGGCGGGGGAATGAAGGTGATTCGGCACGTTTTGTTCTACAAAATTCTGCGATTGGAAATTGAGCGCGCCCACCGTCCGCGTGTTGTTCGGCCATTGAGGGTGAGCGGTGTTGCTGTGGATGACCCGCAATTGGCGCACAATATCTTGCTGTACTTTTGCATGGTGTTGGCCATCTTCGTGATGTCTTGGTTGGCGTTGGTCACGTTCGAACCCAATTCCACATGGGGTGTCGTGATGACAGACACGCCGCCTGAAGACGTGATCGAAGAGTCCGCCAAAGTGGTGAAGTCCGGCGAGGAGATGGTGATCGTGGATCAATCTTTGGCCGGGAAAGAGTTGTTGCATGGAACGTTGGACGAGAAGTTGCTCGATTCCGCGAGTGCCGTTGCCGCGACGCTGAACAACATTGGGCCTGGTTTGGGTGTTGTGGGTGCGACTCGGAATTACGCCGGATTCAGCCAAGGTGCCAAGTTGTTGTTCGTGTGGCTGATGATGCTGGGGCGAGTCGAGATCTTCAGCGTGCTACTGCTATTTGTTCCGTCGTTTTGGCGAAGGGTGTGATGCGATGACCACAACTAAACAACACACAACGTTTGTTCTTCCGTGTCGCGGTACACAGTCAATCGTGTCAGCCTTCCTTGCTGTCTTTGTTGCTGTGGCCGCGTTGCTTTCATGCTCGCGGGGCTTTGCTCAGGCGGACGCCGCGGATGCCGGTTCGGGAAAGCGTCGCGCGGTGCTGATTGAGTTCAAAGAAGATATCAACCCACTCAGCGGGGCACTGCTCAAACGCAAGTTCGAGGCGGCGGTGGAGTCCGATGCGGATGTGATCATTCTTGATATTCAATCGCCCGGCGGGTTCACTTCGGTGACGTTTGAATTGATGGACATGGTGTTGGAAGCGAAGGATGTCGAAACCGTCGCGTTCATCGAAAAGGATGCGATCAGCGGTGCCGCCTTGCTCGCTTTGTCCGCGGACACAATCTTGATGCGACCGGATGCCCGGATGGGTGACGCCGGTGAGATCGTGATGGGTGAGGATGGCGCGTTTCGCTACACGCCCGCCAAGAGTCGCAGCGTGTTGGCTCAGAAAGTCAGGGACACAGCCGAAGCCACGGGACGCCCGCTCGCTTTGGCGGAGAAGATGACTGACAAAGACATGGTTGTTTATCAGGCGACCAACAAGGATTCGGGAGAGAAACTCTACCTATCCGACAAAGACTTGGCGTCCCGTGAAGATGCCGATCAGTGGGAGCTCAGTCCACCGATTCGTGAAGCAGGCAAAGAAATGTTCTTTACCGTCAATGGTCGCCGTGGCGTTGAGCTTGGGATGGTCGATCAAACCGTCGAGGGGCGGGAGGAATTGGCCCAGGTGCTGAATCTGCAAGAACCGATCGTCGAGATGGAGCGAAGTTGGACCGACACGTTGGTGCTCTTGCTGAACACTCAGTTCGTCACGTTCCTGTTGTTGTTGATCGGGCTGGTCGCACTTGCGATTGAGTTGTCCGCTCCCGGGATTGGCATTGGCGGTCTGACGAGCGTGTTGTGCTTTGGCTTGTTCTTTTGGGCACGCTTTCTGGGTGGAACTTCCGGGTGGCTGGAAGTGGTTTTGTTTCTCGTTGGGATTCTGTTCATCGCTGCTGAGGTCTTTGTCATCCCGGGATTTGGCGTCGCGGGGATCAGTGGATTGGCGTTGTCGCTGGGTGCTTTGGTCATGGCTTCGCGTCGATTCGCGTTGCCCGAAAATGAGATCCAGTGGACGTCGTTGGCAACCGACATGATGACGGTGATGGGGGCCTTCCTTGGTTTTCTGGTTTGCTTGGCCGTCATGGCGAAGTATCTCGGGGACATACCGGGATTGAGTCGATTGACGCTGCGACCTCAGGTCATGGTGGCGGCCGATGGTGGTGCCAGCGCCACGTTGGTCAGTGGGCCGGCGTGGCAGCGTGTCGAGGTAGGCGACACGGGCTCGGCAATGTCGGCACTGCGACCGAGTGGCAAGGTGCAATTCGGGGACGATGCAGTGGATGTTGTGACGGAAGGTGATTACATCGATCCCGGCACCGAGGTCCGCGTGGTCGGGAAGCAAGGAGCTCGAGTCACTGTTCGGAAAGTTTGAGCTCGGACGTGGGCTCTTTTCCAGGCTGCGTCGGCGCCCATTTCTCGTAGGTGCTTGAGACCCAACTGGACAACAGGAACCAGGGGATCAGGGCCGCCAACCATGTCGACGTGATTTGATTCGTTGTCATTCGGGAAGCGAGGAATAGCAGGCCGACCGCGACCGCCGCTTCGATCAACGGTTTGACCACGCCTTTGATGAGCAGAATGGTTTCGTTCCGAATGTTCTGCGGTAGGATCGCGTACGCTGATGTCAGTCCCGGGTCATACAGTGATCGTTTGAGTACGGTCAGTCCTTGTCCGAGCGTGAACAGCAGAATCAACACCGAATGGGATTGATTGATCAACGCAATCAGACCGAGAATGCTGAGCAACAACGGGTAGGCACAGAGCGGCATCCCGATGCCAAAACGATCCAGCAGTTTGGTCGCGACTGTGAACTGCACCAAGACAATCAAAATGTCATTGACTGCATAGAAGCCCGCGAAGTAGGTCAGCAGTTCATCTTCAGCGATCAGGTGATCACCGGCGATGACTTTCCATTGGTAGTCGACCATCGTGACGGCGAAAACGTTGAAAGCGATCAGGCTGACCAAGCCATACCGATATCGATACGCCGATGGGCTGGCCGGGATCCGTTTCATCGAACGGATTCCTTTCTGAACCAATTGCTTGGATCGCTTGATTCGAGAACGCGATTCGACCGTGGACATGGTTTTCGCGGTGGAGGTCTTTGGAATCCAACTCAGCAATATGATGGTGGCGACGTCCAGTCCGATGATGATCTTCAGCCAGGTCGTGTCCTCAATGACGGACGCTTCGTACCCCATCACCGTGCCCATTACGATTCCAGCGATCGGTGCACCCGCCGCAATCAAGACGAATGGTCGCTTGGAAGTCGACGAAGCAAACGCGTTGTTCGCTAACGTCGTCGCATAGATCGTATTCACGCATCCGCGAACTTCCGCGAGGACGTAAAGAGCACCCAGCAAGAAAAAGGAATGGTGTTCGACCGAGATCATCGCGGTCAGCCAAGCGGTAATCGACGCCAAGCCGATCCAACTGCCGATAACGCTGAAGCGGGCTGGGAAGTGCTGGTTGACCAAGTGCGTGATCGCGGAGACAGCGATCACGGTGACAGCCGATGCAACCAGTGCGACGGGCAACGCGTCAGAACCCATCCGCGCGATGAACAAGCTGACTCCCAGTGCCCTGGCAACCGAGTAGGTTGCGGACGTCAGGAAGGTGAACCCGAACAGGGGCAGCAAGACTTGGCGAGGCGGATTCAAAACGGCAGGGAGCCTCGTTGAGCTGGAGGTGGCGAACCCATGTTAGTCGCCCGTCCAGCTCTCGTTGAGCCCATGTGTCTGAGCCCGTATCCAGTCGATGTCTGCGGAGTCAGCAGACCCCGTTGCTTTCGCGATCAGCGATTGCGAATGTACGCTGGCACGTAGTAAATGATTCGATTGCGATACTGGTGCTGGCCAAAGTTACTGTCCCAGGCGGGACGCAAGTTCGGGTTGCTCGCCCAGTACGACGCTTCCAGGCGGGCTTGACGTTGTCGTGATGCTTCCAGAGCACGCGCCTGACGCAGTTGCATCGCCATCGATGGCATTTCTTCCGCGACCGAGCCGGCGGAGTGGACCAGTTTGCGATCCGATGGGCTGTCCACCGGATCGGCTTCCACGTCGGCTACCGCGGGCGTCATTGGAGGCAACGCCAAACGCTCAGCGTTTCTTTGGGGCGTGTCTCGTTGTGGCGAAGCCGAAAAGAGATCGTCCAATCCCTGTGCCGAAGCAGCTGGGGCCAAGGTTGCACCGATCAACAAAGCGAACAAATAAGGGACGGTCGATTTCATAGGTAAACCCAGGTGAATGGACTGATTTCGGTGGTGGTATCGACCCGTTCGAGAGGGAGTCTGATTGGGGATTGATCAAATCCCGCAGGATAGAAACGTCAACGCGCGGCTCGAAACGATTTTGGCAGACCGAACGAAAGCGGTGTTTTGCAGTCTGGAAGCAGTCATGACAGATGGATTCATCGCCGACTTTGGGAAGGTAATGAGGTTTAGGCAGGTGACAAGGGTTGGCTGAACGCCACGAACGGCCTGTTGCGATGGATTCTCGCAACGAGAGGGTGCAATTTATGAACGTTTTGCTAATCTAAAGGCTGGAAAGCGAATTCGGGTTGCCGAATCGATCTCAAGTTGTCCCACCTACTTCCTTCCCGAGTCACCATGATTCAACAAACTCTTCGTTGCGTATTCGCACTTGCATTGCTGGCCACAACCGTTGGTTGCCCACCGCCAGCTCCACCAGCCGACGTGGATGTCGACACCGACACCGCTCCTGTTGTCAGCGACAACGCCACCGGCGCTGCTGAAATGCCTTCGGACAACGTGACCGGCACCGCAGAAACTCCCTGAGTTTCCGACCCACTGGAATCGAAGTCAGAGGATTGAATTTGGTCACACTCGACCAAGTTGATTTGAAAACACTCGCTCGGCTCGCGGACGCTTTTGTTCGCGAGCCGATTGCGTTCCCGGTCTGCTTTGCCGTCACCGGAACACTTGGTGCGGGCAAGACGCGATGGGCACAAGAGCTCGCCCGAGCGATGGGTTTGGATGCATCAGAAGTGACCAGTCCTACGTTCACGTTGCTGCGAACCTATCACGCACAGCATCACACGTTGCACCATGTTGATGCGTATCGCGTTGGCGATGAGGACGAGTGGTGGGAGTTGGGTTTGGAAGAGTGTTACCAAGAGCCCAACGCTTGGACGGTCATCGAATGGGCGGATCGTTTTGCGGAAGCGATGCCACCGGACGCGATTTGGATGCAAATTGACATCCAGGCGGACTTGCCTGATTCCGGGACCCGCGAAATTCGGTTTCGATGTGAGGATCCCGAGCGTTGGAATTGGGTCGAGCGAGTCCTGCAAAGTTTGCGTTCAACTGAGTGAGTAATGCAGCAATTCATTGCTGCTGAACAGTTCTGCTCGGTCGCTTACAGCACGCCCTTCGTGCTCGGGATGGCATCGCTGCGAGGGTCGCTCTCGACTGCCATGCGGATTGCTCTCGCGGTCGCCTTGAAGACACACTCGCTGATGTGGTGAGCGTTGCTTCCGTAGTGCAACAAGACATGTAAGTTGCACTTCGCATTGACGGCGAAGGATTGCCAAAAGTGTTCGACCAATTCGCTGTCGAAGGTGCCAATCTTGGATGCCGCGATGGGAGCGTTGTATTCGAACGCATAGCGTCCACCCATGTCGACCGCCGATGTAACCAAGCATTCATCCATCGGCAACGTGAAGTGGCCGTATCGACGCACGCCCGCGCGGTTGCCGAGGGCTTCGTCAACCGCGGTGCCGAGAGCGATGCCGATGTCTTCGGCAGTGTGGTGATCGTCGACGTGCAAGTCACCTTTGGCTTCCACGGTCAAGTCAATCAACGCGTGTTTGGCCAGCAGATCCAGCATGTGGTCAAGGAAGCCGATTCCGGAGTTTCGTTTTCCCGCACCGCTGCCATCAAGATTGACAGAGAGTTTGATTTCGGTCTCGCCAGTCTTGCGTTCGAGGCTGACTTCGCGTGACGAGTTGGAATTGGAAGAGGTCATGTTGAGTCCGCTCGGGCGGGAAGAGAAAAGTTGAGTGACTGCATCGCTCGCTCGATCATCAACAAGCACGCATCGATCTGTTCGTCGGTCCCGACGCTGATTCGCAGTCCATCGCCCCAGTCGGGAAAGTCCATGTATCGGATCAGGATCTGGCTTTGTTTGAGATACTGGTGAATTTCCGCGTGTTTTCCTTCGGGATGGCGGCACCACACGAAATTCGCGTGCGATGGTGTCACGTCGAACCCGAGTGTTCGCAAACGCTGCGTCATCCGTTCGCGAGTGACATTCATTTTTGCAATCACATCGGACAACCAATCTTGGCATCCCATCGCTGCGGTCGCGGCGGCGATGGAGATCGCGTCGCAGTTGTAGCTGTCTTTGATTTTGGTCAGTTCCGCGATCACCTGCGGCTGCGCGACGAGGAAGCCAAATCGAATGCCCGCCAACCCATACGACTTGCTAAGCGTTCGCGTGACGAGGATGTTCTCATCGGATTGGACAAGGTCGAGACAATTGTCTTCCGCGAAGTCGGCGTAGGCTTCGTCGACGACCAGTGGGCAGTCCAGTGAGCTCGATAGTTCAGCGATCTGGCTTTTGGAAACGATCGTCCCGCTGGGGCTGTTCGGATTGGGCAACAGCACGAGTTTCAGGTCGTCGCGATTCTCGCCGAACGACTGTGGAAGTTCCCAAGGATCGTTGAACGGGACTTGTTCCCAGTTTGCACCTTGGATATCGGCCAAAGTGCGATACAGGATGTAACTGGGGTAAGGCAGACGCAGCGATTCGCCCTCACCGACGAATCCACGAACGAGCAATGTCAGGATTTCGTCGCTGCCGTTACCGGCCAGGACCCATTCCGGTCCAGGCAATCCCAAGGCATTCGCGGCGGCTCGTCGGAAAGAAGTCGCCATCGGGTCGGGGTAGCGATTCAGCGGGCCGGTCGCGGCGGCTTGGATCGCGGAGACAACCGGCGCCGGTGGTGGATACGGGTTCTCGTTTGTGTTGAGCTTGATGAATTTGCCCGGCGGAGGTTGTTCCCCCGGGACATACGGTTTCATCTTGGAAAGCGCGGGACGGTATAGCAACGAATCAACTCGGAGAAGAATGTTGGATGAGCAGTCGGGGGAGCAGGCATTGTAGTCATTTCACGACAACATCCCATTCCGGGCGAAGCCGAAATGGGATGTTGGGTTGGACGTCGTGGAGTTTGATTGACCGCGAACGGGTCACCGAGGTTCACCGGTTCGGAAAGAACGGTTGATTGAACGATGGTGTGCTGACAGCCGCGGGACGTTGTGTGCCAGATGGACGAGTGCTCGGGGTATTCGATGGATTCGTCGAAGGGCGTTGGGGAGTGTCCTTCTTTTGGATGTCGCTGAGGTTCCAGCGTTTTCCATTTAGCCCGTCGGATGGGTTCCAGCTGAGGCCGGGAACAAACATCAGCGACGCGATGCTGGGTCCATTGATCGACGCCGTGCCCCATTCGGTTTCGACCGTGATGAGTTTGACGTCTGTTGCTCCGGTGATCGAGTCACCATTGAGCATGACGACGGTGGTGGTCGCGTCGTTGGCAGAGGCGAATCGGATGCCGGCAACTTCCGACAACGGAATGCTGGCGGTGCCAAACGACGTTTGCATTTGCAACTGAGTCGTGTCGGTCAGCGTGCCTTCGATTTTGGAATCGTTGACCAAACCAACGGTCACACTGAGTGGCCGAGCCTTGGACGATAGGCCTGCGTCTTGAACCGGAGCCGCCTTGGTCGGTTCGGCTTTCGCGGGCGATGCCTTGGGAAGTTCTTCGTCTTGGGCGTGGGCCGAGACGGAAACGACAGCCAACGCGGCAGCCATCAAAAGGTGGAAACAACTGCGTTTCATCGGGAAGGCTCCGAGGAGATTCAAGCGAATGGGAGACCGCTCCCTCGACGGGGGCGGGCCAGTCTAGGTTAACCGATCAACGGAAAGAGAGAAGGCAACCCGCCAGACAAAACTGGCGGATTGATCCGTTGGCGATTGTCAAATCAGCCTATCTGGTGCGATCCATCCGAATACTTCATAGCATTCAGATTCTCATCGCTACTCAGCGAGCAGTCCGTCCATGGTCGAAACGAGCGATTTGACCGCGTCGACGCTGTTTTGGAAGGCCTTGGTTTCTTCGTCGGTCAGCGACAATTCGATGATGCGTTCCACACCACCGCTGCCCAGGACAACCGGGACGCCGACGTAGTAGCCACCGACGCCGTATTCCGAATCGCAGTAAGCGGCGACAGGAATGACTCGCTTCTTGTCTTTGACGATCGCTTCGACCATTTGGGCACAGGCCGCGGCGGGAGCGTAGTAAGCGCTGCCGGTTTTCAGCAGAGATACGATTTCGGCTCCGCCCTTGCGAGTTCGGTCGACGATTTCGTCCAGGCGTTCTTTCGAGATCAGTTGAGTGATCGGGATGCCGCCAACGCTGGTGCAGCTTGGGATCGGCACCATCGTGTCGCCGTGTCCACCCATCAACAATGCGCTGATGTCTTCGACACTGACGCCCAATTCCATTGCCAGGAATGTTCGGTATCGAGCGGTGTCCAAGACGCCAGCTTGGCCGATGACTTTGGCGGGTTCGAAGCCGGTGACTTTGAACATCTGCTGAACCATCGCGTCGAGCGGGTTGCTGACGACGATGATCACCGCGTTGGGGCTGGTCGCTTTGATTTCTTCCGCAACGCTGGTCACAATTTTCGCGTTGGTGGCCAACAAGTCATCGCGGCTCATGCCGGGTTTGCGTGGTAGGCCGGCGGTGACAACGATCACGTCGCTGTCGGCTGTGTCGGCGTAGTCGGTCGTGCCGACGATGTTCGAATCAAACCCCATGATCGGTGAGGCTTGCATTAGGTCCAAAGCCTTGCCGCGAGGCATGTCCTCGGTGCGGGGAATGTCCAACAGAACGACATCGCCGAGTTCGGCTGCCGCGCACCAATGAGCACAGGTGGCACCGACGTTTCCGGCTCCGACAATGGTGATTTTCGCGCGACGCATGGGATTTCTTGGGGGTAAAGGAGAGCGGGGACGGGCGGGGTGAAATCTTCGCTTATGGTGGCATCCATCGACGGAGCGTCAAGAGGGCACGGGTGCGGCGTTTGTGGCCAACCAGCCCGCAAAATGGCGGCAGCCGCGATTCCTCGATCGGCAGAGGTGGCGCTGCTTTGAGCCTCAATTCTACGGTCTGCAAGCGGACCGTGAATTTTGGGGTTTGCAGGACGTGAGAAAACGTCCTTCGTGCGAGTGAACGCGAAGATAAAAAAACGAGCCAGTTTTGCTTCATGCAAAACTGGCTTCGCTGTGCTACCAATTCAAATTGTTACCCGATGCAAACAATCCTTGTCGGCGATCGGAATTCAAGTTCACCAATGCACCTTGATTGCGTGAGAGAAATCAAGAAGCATCGTTGGGCAACATCGAAATGAAGGGAGTGACGTCCGTGTCAATCGAAGCAATGAAGCGACGACGTGGAGTCCAAACCGTCTCCCGTGAATCGTTCACAATCGTTGTGACGAACAAAAACATGGCGAGGCCCTTCGCCATGATTTAGTCAATGGAAAAATGCCGAGTCAATCAAATGACGCCGGATGGCGACCCCGCTTGCCAAGGGGAAACGTCGAAGAAAGTGTGGGGCGATCGGTGATTGACAGACTGAAAAGGAACTCTGGCAAACCGCATCGAACACACTCCGTTAGAAGAGACAAATCATCGACCACAATCGGTTGAACAGAACGTTCAATGCAACCGCCGCACAAGTGTGTGTGGGGATCGAAGATGTGTGGGTCAAGCGAGCGAAAATTTGGCGTGACGGTCGATCAATGTCAACAACAAAGTCATCAAAAAATCATTCGCGTCGACCGGTCGATTGATTTGACATTGGAAAATGCGACTCGTTCGAGTGAAGTTTTTTTTGTCAACCAACTTGGGAAGCAACTCACTTCCATTCGTGGATGCGAAGCAACAACATCGACGATGCGAAGTGTCGTATGATGTGCGCAAACAGGTTTCCTTTTCTTTGTTGTTGCATGTTGTCCGAAGGACGAACTCGATGACGTTTCAGTCGTTGATGCAACATCCGGTGAACGCACGTGAACGAATTGAATGCGCCTTCCGATGTCGTATCGGACGAATCGCAACCGCAATTGAATCCCCCGTCATTGGGTGTCGATTCAGCCGTTGATCCCGGCTATTGGTTCAGCGACGAATACGTTGCTCGCATGCGTCAAACGATTGGCCCCGATGCTTGTCGCGCGCTTTCGATCTATCCGCTGCCAGATCAGTTTCGTTTGTCGGTGATCGTTCCTGTCTACAACGAATGCTCCACCGTTGAATCGGTGCTCAACTCACTGCGCAACACCGGACTACCGATGCAAATCATCGTGGTCGACGACGGATCGAACGATGGCTCAGGGGAAACCCTCGAACAATGTCAAAATGACCACCAAGTCACGTTGCTTCGTCATCCCGAAAACCGTGGCAAAGGTGCGGCAATCCGCACTGCCATTGAAGCGGCGGAAGGCGACGTGATCGTGATTCAGGATGCCGACAGCGAATACGATCCAGGTGACTTTCGGGTCATGTTGCAGCCATTGTTGGCTGGTGAAGCCGACGTGGTTTACGGCACGCGTTACGGCCATTGCGACCGCCAGGTCTCTCCTTGGTGGCACCAAGCCGTCAACGGGTTCATCTCGTGGTTGGCCAGTGTCGCGATTGGTCCGCGGCTGAGTGACGTCGAGACCTGTTACAAGATGGCTAGCCGTGAAAACTTTTTGGACATCCTGCCAAAGCTGAAAGAAAATCGATTCGGAATCGAGATCGAAGTGACGGCACGTTGGGCCAGAAAGAATCTGCGTTTCACGGAACGGCCGATTCGCTATCACCATCGTTGGTACGACGAAGGCAAAAAGATCGGTTGGCGTGATGGCGTCGCTGCTCTCGGATGCATCTTCCGCTACGGCTTGCTTCGTCGATGAATTCTGGCCGGAGTTGTGCCCACTGGATTGTTCGTTTGAATGCTAGCAAGCCTCTCGCCAGCATTCGCTTCCATCGTGGTGAGGGCTATCCCGCGTGTAGGTTGAATTTTGATGCCTGAGCAAAAGATGGTTTCTTCTCACGTCAGTTTCACGACTTCTTCGTTTCTTGTTTGAGCGAACCTCGCGAAGACGAGTTTCACGATGGTTTGCGAGCGTGAAATGGTCGTCCACCGAAACAAAATCCAGCCCGTTTCGATCTGTCCTTTCGCGGAACGAGTTGAGTATGGTCGCAATCGTGAAACGGAGACTCAACGAGGTCTCAAAAGCCAATCGGCAAATTGCCTAACGCGGATGCCAGCCATCGATGGCGGCGGACGCGATGCCTCGTTGAGAAAACGTTTTCGTCAACCCAGCACATGCAGCGCGAAGGATTCGCCGAATGCACGAACGGACGATGCGAGCCGTGGCTCGAAGTTTGTTCGTTGCCTGCTGCGCGGTTCCGACCTGCGTGACGATGTTGATCATTTTGGTGTTGTGGTCGCCGTGGTATCACCGTCGATGCGTTCTCGCGACCGAAGCCTCGCTGGCTTTGCAGACAGGTTTGGATGTTCGCATCGGTTCGCTCGAACGTGTCAGCCCATCGACGTGGCAGCTGGGCGACGTCCAATTGCGAGACAACGAGACCAAACAATCGATCGGCCGCATCCGGATTGTTTCTTGGGTTCAAGAAGACAATCGAACCGTCGTGCGGTTGAGCCAACCCGAGATCCGTGCAGAGTACCTTGATGACGTTTGGCAGCTGGTGCACGACCGGTTCCTCTGCCGACCCGAACACACAATGAATCCGATCCGGTTGGCGGCTGATGACCTGACCATCCAATCCGCTCATTCGCAGCTCACGATTCGCGATTTAGACGGAACCATTTTGCCGGACGAGAAACAGGTCACGGCAATGCTGAGTTGCATGTTGGCGGGTGAGCGTCCGGACATCGAGCCGATGGAAATCGAAATCAAGCGGCGTCGCGATGAGGCTCAACCTCGGACGATTGTTTCGTTGCGGACGGGTGAGCTGAACGCACCGCTGGCTTGGCTGGCTGGTTATCATCCCGCGTTTCAAAAACTTGGCGACGAAGCAACGTTTCACGGAGCCGCGAAGCTCGCTCAGGTACCCAATCAATATGGCGGCGGGGCCGGCGGATTGAACTGGATGTTGGATCTCAGCAGCGCTCGGATCGAGAACATCGACCTCGCGAGGATGACTGAGTTCTTGCCGCACCGTTTGGTTGGCAAAGCGTCGTTGCAATTGAACCGTTGCCAGATTGTTCGCGGAGGCGTGGTCGATGTGGACGGAGTGGTCCAGGTTTCTCGCGGTTGGATCTCGGCATCGTTGTTGCCGCGATTGGCCGAAGACTTGGGATGCCAATTGTCCACCGCCGTTCCCGAAGACTTTCAATTTGATTTGATCGCGATCGACTTCGATTTGTACGATGGCAAACTCGCCATGGAAGGCTTGTGCAACAGCCAGCGTGGGTTTGAAAAGATGCCACCGGGAACCATGTTGTGCGCCGGAGGCCAGCCAATTGTGATGACCGGTCCGCAGCAGATTGCCGCGACGCAACTGATGCGTCTGTTTGCGGCTCCTCACAGCGTGTCGGTACCGGTGTCCGGGCAGACGTTGGAGATGCTTTGGTTGCTGCAACCGCCGCGTGGCCCACTTACCCTGAACGATTCCGTCGGAAGTATTCCCGGTTCGCCACAGTTCGATGAATCGGGACAACCCATCGGCGAAAACGCACCGCGAATCTCTGGTCGAATCAGCGGCTTTCAATCGGCTCCAGTTCCCAGCGACGCACCGCAGTCGCGTGGGTATTGGTAGACGGTCAAGGCGTTGGTCACTGAGTCGCAGCTGTCAGTCGTTTGAGTGATGGGTCCGTTGCGTTGCCGCCCAGGATCACTCGGTCGGCCAATGCATCGCTGCTGTTGATGGAGTCCACGTCTTGCGTGATCCGGTAGATTCCGGCCAGACATGCCGCTGACACGATGAAGCAACAAGCGGTCCAGTAAGGATGGTACGCTGGCCCATTGGCAGTGTTTTGAATCAGTTCGTTCATGACTGGCAGATCCAATTCGGCGACACGCTGGAGTGATGCTGACATCGCGTTGTTGGAAAAGTGAATCGCGATGCCCGGCAGCACGCTACCGGTTCGAAGAGCGATCCAGCCGAGCAACATTCCCATGAAGGTCGCTGAGATTGATTGTTGAAGAACACCGTGTGAGATACCAAACATCAATGCGGTGACCAACACAGCTCGCAGCGGATGACCGCCACGAACCAGTCCACCGAAGATGAATCCACGGAACGTGATCTCTTCGCAGATCGCAGGGACGAATGCCATCAACAGAATCACGGATGTCCATGGTGCCGATGCGATCTGCTGGGTGAATGGCAGCATGGCTTCAACAGCCTGATCGCTGAGCGGATACATCGTGCTGATCCATCCTGCCAATTGGATGTACAGCGGATGAAGCATGACGCACAGCACACCGATCACAGGCCAAGTTCGCCAGCTCGGAAGGCTGAGCCGCAGGCTGGTGCGAAGTGATGTTGTCAGCATGATCGACATCAACAACGTGGGGCCCAGGATCAATCCAAGTTGCGGGATCAGGACCAGCGTTGCGATTCCTGAGAACGTGGTTGGCATCTCGGTCACTGCCAACTTGCCAAAGAACAGTCCAACCAGAACGACGGCTCCGCAGCCAAACGCGACGGTGGGAGTGGCGGCCAATTGGCGGTCACGCCAAAGGTGTCGGAACCATGCTCCGAGTTCCCATTGATCGCCGTCGCCGAACAAAACGGATTCGGATTCGAATTGACGCCGAGCCCATTGGACGGCCATCCACAAGCAGATGCCGGTGACAAGTGCGACGGTCGGAACGTACGTGAGCGCTTCGAACATGTGTCCTTCAACCAACGTTCGAACGAGCAGGAACATTCCTGTCACGGGGATCAAGCTGGTGCCGAGGCTGAGCGTTGTGCCTGGCAACATGGGAAGCAGCACAAGCGGCAGCGTCAGCATCATCAACGGCATCAAGTAGTACTGGCCTTCTTTGCTGCTGCGTGCCATCGCAGCGACCGCGAGGGCCAATGCACTGAACAACGCTGACAAAGGAACGAGCGCGACAAACAACCACAGCATCGGAATCAACGGCGGCGTCCCCATGGATCCGCCGGCGGGACCGATCGCGATTTGGTTGAACACGAACGTGCTGGTTACCAGCATCGAACAAGCATTCAGGATCGCGGTCATCATGCTGAATGACATCACGGCGCCGAGTTTGCCCCAGACGATTTCGCTTCGAAGCGTGGGGCTGCAGAGCAATGTTTCCAAAGTGCCGCGTTCTTTCTCACCGGCGACCAAGTCGATCGCGGGATAGAACGCACCGGTCATTGCCCAGATCAGCATGATGAACGGCAGAAGTTTGCTCCAGAACGCGGCCTCGCGAGTTCGTTCCGGTGCGATGTCGACGTCACGAACTTGGAACGGGTCCAATACCGAAAGCTCCATCCCTGCGGATGACAATCGATTGCGAACCCATGTGCCGCGCCAACGATTCAAGATCGACGCCATGCGTTCTCGGGCGACCAACGATTGATCGGATGCAACGTTGTAAAACAGTCCGATCGTTCCCTGTTGATTGGGCTGCGTTAGGTCGACTCCTGACAAAGGCGTTTCAAAGCAAACCACGCAGTCATAGATCCCATCGCGAACCCAGGTTTCACTTCGTTCGCTCAAATCGCCGGTGCGTTGCAGTTCGCTGGTTTGATACGTCGTCACGTTCACATTTTGAACGCCTTCGGATACCGCGTCGGCGAATCGATATTGCGGCAACGCCTTTTCCGGTTTGTTCGTTTCCTCTTCGGCTTCCTTTTCAACCAGCAGCGGTGGAATGTCGCCGACCGCGGCCGATTGGACATGTTCCATTCCGATCACGCAGACCGAAATTGGGTGCTGTTGAGTGAACTGAGCGATCTGCAACAGCAGCATTCCGACGATGGGATACAGTAAGATCGGCAAGACGATGATCGTGAACAGCGTTCGACGGTCTCGCAATTGATCTCGCATCTCACGCGCGTAGATCAAGCCAATCGTTTCGAGTCGTGGTCGGTTGACCTTGGCAGCTCGTTCGCGTTTTTGTTTGGACGATTCACTCATCGAACAGCCTCCGTGGTAGCGAGCGTTTCAGTCGGGGATGGATTGCTTCCCAGCCCTTCGTTTTGTTCGTTTGCTTCTGCCGTTTCATGTTCGTTGAGCAGTGAGAAGAAAAGTTCCTCGAAGTTCTCTTCTTCGTGCCGGTCGACCAGTTCACCCAGCGTTCCTGAATCCAGGATGCGGCCACGATGCATGATCGCGATTCGATCGCACAAACGTTCGACTTCGCTCATGATGTGAGTCGAAAAGATCAGGCACTTGCCTGCTTCGCGTAGTTCGCGAATGACTTCCAACAGATTGCGAGCAACCAACACGTCCAGACCCAGGGTCGCTTCGTCAAAGACCAGCACGGGAGGGTCGTGCACCAAGGCCCGTGCGATGGAAACCTTTTGCTGCATCCCCGTGGACATTTTGCTGCCGGGCACGTCGCGAAATTCGTTCATGCGAAGTTGGCCGAACAGCTTTTCGAGTCGATCGTTCAACTCGTCGCGTTGCATGCCGTGAAGCCGTCCAAAGTAGCCGACCATTTCCCAGGCCGTCATTCGGTCATAAATCGCGGTGTTGTTGCTGACAAAACCGATGCGGCGACGGACCTCGGCGGGCTCATGCGAAACGTCGTAGCCGTCGATCGTTGCGATGCCAGAACTGGGACGCAGCACGGTCGAAAGGATTCGCAGCACAGTTGTTTTGCCGGCTCCGTTGGGACCGAGCAGTCCAAAGATTTCTCCTGGTTGGACACAAAACGAAATGTGGTCAACGGCTAAGAAACGTCCCCGACGAAGGTCTTCGTAAGCCTTCGTCAGGTGTTGGACATGAATCATGAGGTGTCAGCCAGACGCGGTAGCAAGCAATTAATCAGAGGTCCGCGGTCGATCCGCGCGGGTTCCTTTGGGAACCGTAACTCTCAGCTTCGTGTCAGGCCCCCAACCAAACACCGATTGCGTGCTGCAGAAGTCAAACCGACGACGTGATGGGCCGTTTGATCGGGCTGGTTCGGTCGACCGGATTGTGTCGATCAACCGACACCTTGCTCGTCATTCGCTTCGTAGCACCAAGCGATCCGCTTGAACGCAAAGAGAGATGCCGCCGGGAAGATGACCGCCATGGTTCGCGGCATCGTCGGCTTGGCCGGCTGAAGAATCTGCCGTTGGGGAGATTGATTGCGAGTCAGCATGAATCAGCATCGACAGTCGTTGCCAGTGATCCATCGTCATGGAACCGCGAGGCCAACCCAGGCGATCCCACGCCAGTTGGCTCGCCGCGACGATGATCGGCCGTTCGGTCGCCCAGTGGACGCTGTTGGTTGATTGGGCTGTTGAAAAATCGGAGTTGGTCGATCGCGACAGTCGCTCGGTGTGAACGGTCCATCGGTTGTCATCCAATTCCGAGTATCTTTCTAGCCACTGATCAGCCATCCGGCGAACCATCTCGTTCGTTTCACGTTGCAGGGTTCCTGCACGATGGATCGCTTCAACCACGTTCGGGTATCGACTCTCGACGAGCGGCAGCACATCACGGCGAATCCAATTGCGGGTGTAGTGCGTGAGTTGGTTGCTGGCGTCCTCTCGCCATGGTTGTCCGATCTCGCGAAGGCCGGCTCGCAAGGATTCGCGACGGACTTGCAGCAACGGTCGCCGCAGAACAATGTCCGCGTTTAAATCGGATGACTCTGCGATGCCGGCCAACCCGAGTGGCCCGGTGCCGCGAATGAAATGGTGCAGCATTGTCTCGGCTTGGTCATCGGCCGAATGGGCGACGGCCACGTAACGGCAACCGTGTAGCTTCGCGGTTCGCACAAAAAATTCGCGACGGATCTGTCGCAGCGTTTGTTCGTCGCTGGCCTGGATGGTTGCAGCGGATCTCGCTTGCTCACGAACACGATGCACGACGAGAGGCAGTTGCAATTGGTCGCAGAGTGCGTGAACAAATGCTTCGTCGGCATCGGATTCTTCGCCGCGAAGTCCGTGATTGCAGTGAGCCACGACGAGCGGTGCCGTGGGAATCGGTCGAGCTTCGTCCGAGCCGCTGATTGCACGTGACTCCTCCGCCCATTGTTCCGCCAGCAACCGAACCAACGCGACGCTGTCGGCACCGCCACTGCATCCGATCAGCGTTGCGACGTCGGATGACCTGCCGTGTCGGTTGGGCCAGGTCAATCGGATTGCGTCACGCAAGGATTGCCAGGTCGACGACTCGTTGGGATTTGTTGGAGGCACGTCGCCGATCATTTGGTGGTTGGGAGCGTCCTGCGGGGGCGAGTCCGTTTCCCGCGTCAGTGAGGTCGGTTACACTCGCGATTCCGTCTTAACACCACCGCTTTCAATCCCGTGCTTTGCATCGGACGTTTTGCTCATGTGGCTGATAATTTATCTGCTGTTCACTCGCTTTGCGACGGTTGGCGTTCTTTTTGCCAGCCCAGTTTCGCCGCGATCATGTGTGAAGCAAGGCGTTCCGCACCTCCTCGACCAATGGTGCGCGCCTGGGATGAACAAGCGGCTTCGAGAATCTAATGAATCCGCAACTCGCCACCACCATCCTCTATTGCCTGTTCTTCTTTTTCCTCGGTATTGCCGCCGTTTTGGCCTTCATCCAGCGTCAGGCCGTCAAACGCCGAGAACGGCTTGATGAAGAAGCCAAGGCGGTTCTCGAGACCGCTCGTCGAGAAGCAGAAACAAGAGGCAATCAACTCATCGTCGACGCTCGCGAAAAAGCACTGGCTGTCAAAGCCGATGCGGATCGTGAAGTGGCGACCATGCGCGAAAAAGAACAAATTCGCGATCGCAAACTGGACGCCCGGGAAGATCAATTGGCGTCCGGCCAAGAGTCCCTGCGGAAAGCCCAGCGTGGTTTGGAAAGCAGCCAAACTCGGCTCGCTGCGCAGATGCGAAACCTGACCGAGCAACGTGCCGAGCTGGATCGATTGGTGCAGGAAAGCCAGCGGTCGCTCGAGAAGGTCAGCGGCATGACTCAGGAGGAAGCGGCCGACCAGTTGATGCAATCACTCCGTCAAGATCTCGAGCACGAAATCGGTTCAACGGTGCTGAAACATCAGCGTGAATTGGGCCGACGAGTCGATGCGCAGGCTCGCGAGATGTTGTTGACGGCCATGCAGCGTTACGCGTCGGTGCACACCGCTGACACGACCACCAGCACGGTTGGCGTGCCGACCGACGACATGAAAGGCCGCATCATCGGCCGCGAAGGTCGCAACATCCGTGCGTTCGAAAAAGCGACCGGTGTGGACTTGATCATCGACGACACTCCCGGCGTGGTTGTGGTCAGCGGCTTCGATCCGGTCCGCCGCGAAGTCGCTCGCATGTCACTTGAAAAGTTGATCGCGGACGGTCGGATCCATCCGTCGAAGATTGAAGAAACAGTCGAGCAGGCCGGCAAAGAAATCCAGGCGTTCATTCTGCAAAAGGGGCACGAAGCCGCCGGCGAAGTCAATATATCGGGTTTGCATGATCGCGTGATCGAAATGCTTGGTCGATTGCATTTTCGGACCTCGTATAGCCAGAACGTGTTGCGGCACAGCGTCGAAGTGGCGTTCTTGTCCGGGATGATGGCGGAGATGATCGGTCTGGATGGCGACCTGGCCCGTCGTTGTGGATTGCTTCACGACATTGGCAAAGCGGCTGATCACGAACTCGAAGGCGGCCACCCCAAAATCGGTGCGGACCTTTTGCGTCGCAGCAAAGAAAACGACGAAGTGGTGCACGCCGCCAAAGGCCATCACGACGAAATTGTGACCGAGTTCCCCTACACGATGTTGGTCGCGACGGCCGACGCCTGCAGTGCGTCCCGTCCCGGTGCCCGACGCGAATCTTTGGAGCGATATGTCAAACGGATGGAAGAATTGGAATCCATCGCCCAACGGTTCGATGGCGTGCAGCAGGCCTATGCGATCTCGGCCGGTCGCGAGCTACGAGTGATGGTCGGCAGTCAGCAAGTCAGCGACGAGCGAGCCGCTGCGATCTGCCGTGACATCGCGTCCACGTTTGAAAAAGAGTTGACCTACCCTGGTGAAATCAAAGTCACCGTGGTCCGCGAAGCCCGCTTCACCAACACGGCGAAGTAAGACTGATTTGTACGACGGCCTTCCAAGGCCGTCGAGTGCGGTTTTGGCTAAACGGAAGACTAATGGACTGGTCTTCGACGGCCTCGGAAGGCCATCGTACGGTCTTTCGTCGTGTCCGGCGGCCTTGTTGGGCCACCTTACGTTCAGCCTGCCATCGGGACGATTTGGCTGAGGATAATCGTGGTGACCAAGCCACCGATCGACAGGGTCGCCAAGAGCGGTGTCCAGCTTCGCAGCGATTCGCTTTCGGTCAGCCCGCCCATTTTGGTGAACACCCAAAATCCGCTGTCGTTCATCCAGCTGCCCATCAATGATCCGCTGCCAACGGCGGTCGCAACGTAGACCAAGTGGAACGGCGGTTGTTGCCCGCCCAGGATCGCGGCCATCATTCCGGCACCGATGATCATGGCGACGGTGCTGCTGCCTTGTGCCACTTTCAAGACCGCGGAAATCGACCAAGCCAGCAGCAAAATCGCCAGCCCGGCGGCTTCACGGCCTTCGAAGAATTGCTGGATCGTGCTGGCGATGTTGGTCCCGCTGAGCATCGCTCCGAAAGCACCACCCGCGGCGGTGATCAAGATAATGACGCCACCACTCATCAGTGATTCTTCCACGTCCACGCCGACCTCTCGCCACGACAGTTGACGAACGATTTTGAAGGTCAGGATCGCCGACAAAGCTGCCAGCAACAACGCAAAGTTCGGGTTGCTCCACAGTCCGAGCGAATTGGCCGTCTTTCGCATTGAGCTGTCCCAGCGATGTGCGGCGAGCAATTCAGGGTAAGCCGAATCGAAAAGAGCCCGGTTCATGCGGCGACGATCAACGGGTTTCATTCGCAGTTGGTTGGCAGCCATCAGTTCGCTGCTGACCTCTGGGATTTCGACATCGTCAAACGCATCGGCGTCGTAGAAGTCGGGGTCGAGCAACGCGTCGTTCATCGCGGCGACAAACAGGGCTTCTTGTTCGGGAGTGGTCGGCGGTGCCTTCAAAGTTTCGCGTTGTTCATCGGTCAATTTCGAACTATTGACCATGCGGCCCGCTGGTGACAAGGCACTGGCGTCGGCGAATTTTTCGCTCAGGAGTTCAAAGCTTTCGATGTCCGCTGCGGTGACCGCCGCGCGATCTTCTTTGTCTGCCAACGTGGTGGCCAACGTGCCCGCACCGATCAAAGCAACCGGCAGGATGACAGGCAACATCGAGGCCCAAAGCGATGGAAGCTGCTCTTCGGCCAAGGGTTCGTGTTTGTCTTCGTTGGCACCCAGCGGACGCATTGGGACGGGCATCTTCTTGTCGACCACGATCGAGAAGATCAGACCGAGGATCGCGGATGGAATGGCGACGGCGGCACCGACGGCCATCATCATTCCAATGTCGACACCCAAGATCGCGGACACCAAAAGCGGGCCGGGTGTCGGCGGAACCAACGTGTGAGTGATCGCGCCGCCGGTGGCGATGGCCATCAGGTAACGCAAGTAGTTGGCTTGGGTGCGTTTGTGAAGGCTGCGAGCCAGCGGCACCAAGAGGTAGAAAACCGTGTCAAAGAAAACCGGCACCGCCAGGATGAAACCGCTGACCATCAATCCCAGTGAGGCTTTCTTTTCGCCGGTGACACCAACGGCGGTGCGGACGATTCGGTCCGCGGATCCGCTGTCGAGCATGCACTTGCCGATGATCGCCGCCATGGCGATGACGATGCCAACGCCGCCGGCTGAACCACCAAAGGCGGAAACGACAGCTTCCATCCGGGAGCCCGCATCGTCACCGGACTGAAACCCGATCAGAAGGCTGACGAACAATGCCGAGATGATCAGCGCCAGAAAGGCATTGAGCTTCAACCCGATGATCATCGCCAGCACGCTGACGATGCCTGCCAGGACCATCCAGATGGGAGTCATCGAAATGGATTCAGCCGTCTGCGCACCGACATCGCCGACCGACTCCGCGGCAAAAACGTCGCCCGAAAAAATCACGAGCGAAAACAAACCCAAACATGCGGCCAAGCGTTTCATCGCTGACCCATTATCCCAAGGCATCATCCGATTCGTATCCAATGTCGATTTGAAGGTCCAGAGTTTGGTGGGAAGGCAATCTGCCACCCAATTTCGGTCGCCGTGTGGTGCGATTCATTCCCTACAGTTCGACCGAACGCCAGATAGTAGCAGAAAGCGTCGCTGAGTTTGGGTTTCGGGCGTCGTTCGCGCCGTTTGGGTGGATCGCTAGGATGTTTGTCCCGACGGTTTTTTGCTTTTGATGACCCGTTTCACTCTCTGTTGATCCAACCACGCCATGACCGATTTCCGAACTGAACGCGACTCGATGGGTGAAGTCCGCGTGCCGCAAAATGCTTACTACGGTGCCCAGACTCAACGGGCGGTCGAAAACTTTCCCGTCAGTGGTTGGCAGCTGCCTCCATCGATGATCGCCGCGATGGGACGCGTCAAACTGGCTTGTGGGATCGCCAATCGTGATCTCGGAAAATTGACGGGCTCGGGCAAAAACCCGCTCAGCGACGGCCAAGTCGAATCGATGTTGTCCGCAGCCAAAGAAGTCGCCGATGGACAGCTGGTCGACCAGTTCCCCGTGGATGTGTTCCAAACGGGAAGCGGCACCAGCAGCAACATGAACATCAACGAGGTGTTG
The DNA here is from genome assembly GCF_002727185.1 of Rhodopirellula bahusiensis. Lineage (NCBI taxonomy): Bacteria > Pseudomonadati > Planctomycetota > Planctomycetia > Pirellulales > Pirellulaceae > Rhodopirellula > Rhodopirellula bahusiensis. The sequence goes on along the minus strand of NZ_NIZW01000020.1, from coordinate 97,342 downwards.
TCCAATCGCGCGATTGAAATCGATGGCGGCGATCGGATGGCCGAGGCGAAATCGATTCACCCCAATGATCACATCAACATGGGGCAGTCGACCAACGACACCTTCCCGACCGCGATTCATGTGGCGGCGGCCTATGAAATTGAGAATCGTTTGCTGCCCGCTTTGCGCCGCATGCACGAGTCACTGACGGAAAAGGCCCAGGCGTGGGACAAAATCATCAAGATCGGGCGGACTCACTTGATGGACGCGACGCCGTTGCGTTTGGGGCAAGAGTTTGGTGGGTTTGCTCGTCAGATTGAGTTGTCGATCGCCCGCGCCGAGGCTGCCCGAGACGCGGTCCTTGAACTGCCCGTTGGCGGCACCGCGGTCGGCAGTGGAATCAATACGCATCCGGAGTTTGGTGCTCGCGTCGCGGCCAGTTTGTCGGAGCAAACCGGCATCGCTTTCATCGAAGCGGTCAATCACTTCGAGGGCAACGCCAACCGTGACGGATTGGTGGACTCGCACGGAGGGCTAAAATGCGTCGCCCAAACATTGCTCGGTCTCGCCAACAACATTCGCTGGCTGGGCAGCGGGCCGCGTTGCGGTTTCTACGAAGTGAAATTGCCAACTCGCCAACCGGGCAGCTCGATCATGCCCGGCAAAGTCAATCCGGTGATGTGTGAGTCTTTGATGCAGGTTGCCGCTCGCGTGATCGGCAACGACACCTGCATGACGGTCAGCGGCGGATGCGGAGGAAACTTCCAGCTCAACATCATGATGCCCGTGATGGCCCATACCGTTTTGGAATCGATCGAGTTGTTGGCCGGTGGCGTGACCGCGTTCATCGATTTCTGCTTGGACGGCATGGAACCCAACGAAGAAGCTTGCGAAGCCGCGGTGGAGCAAAGCCTTTCGATGTGCACCAGCCTGAACCCGTTGATCGGCTACGAACAAGCCGCGGCGCTAGCAAAAGAAGCGTTCAAGTCCGGCCAAACGATTCGCGAGTTGTGCAAAGAAAAAGGGATCTTGGAGGACGACGTTTTGACCGAAGCGTTGGATCCATGGAAGATGACCGAGCCCCAAGCGTAGCTCCAATTTCCCCAACCTGTAGCTCGGCGGTCCCCGCCGAGACGAACCAACAAGTCCAGTACGATGGCCTTCCAAGGCCGTCGGTATAGATGTCGACCGACTTGGAAGTCCGTCGTACTGTCGCTCAACCCGAGAACCTCTGGTCGCGAATACTCTATAAATCCAATTCGTCCAGCGAATCGATCAAGCGATCCAAGTTGTCTTTGGGTTTCTCGTTCAGAGCAGCTTGGCGTTTTTTCAGGTTGTCGTCGATTCCCACCGCTTCGCGACCGGTGAGCAACAACTGCTCATCGCGTTCTCGCGCGGCGGTCGCGATCGGGTCGCCTTTGTCGGTAGGAGCACCGAACAACTGCGACAAATCGATTTTGAATCCTTCGTCGCCCTCGGTCACGGCTCCTGCGATGGCGGGAGCCTTGTGTTGAGGGAAGATGATCGCGTTCTCGGGACACACGCGACTGCATGCGGGACAACCTTTGCGGCAGTTGTCCGGTTGTTCGACCAAGATGTTTTCAACCCCGTCGACTCCGTAAACGCCGAACAAGCAGAAGTCGATGCACTCCATGCAATTGGTGCAGCGGCTGAAATCGATGACCGGGTACCAGCGTCGATTGGTCGTTTCATCGACTTCGACGATCTTTCCGCCAACAATCGGCAGCGATCGATCATCCGCTTCTTCGAGCTGGAGGATGCGTTTGATTTCGCCAACGAAGTCGTCCACCGATTCGGAAACCTTCAGGTCCAGGCAGTGGATCGTGCGATCCGGCCGAGGATACAAATCCGTGACCCGGTCGACTGGTTCTTGTTCTTCGGCGGCTGGATCTGGTTCCGCCAGTGATAGTTCTTCCTCGTCTTCGTCATCCGCACCCAGTTCGACTTCGCCGGTGGCGCCGCCGATTCCGTTGCGGTCCAGAACCCAGTGGGCGGCTCGTGAGAAAATCCAGCTGCAGACGATCAGGTCGCCTTCGATTTTCTGCAGCAACTCCAGGGATTCACCACCCTTGGGCAAATCGTACAGGTGAGGGACCATGATGACTTCGACGCCGTCGAGCTGGCCCGCGGCCTGTGCAATCGCCGTTTCCAGGCCTCGTTTGGCCGGGTTGCGAGATTGTCCCTTGGAAACAACCAGCGTGCACGTGGTGGGTTTGGCGGCGGAGATCATGTTTCATCCGAGGAAAGCAAATGAGGTGGCGCTTCATCCTGACTCTACGGAAGCGACAAATCAACCGGATTCAATTCTGCCGAGGGCGTTCTCTACGGCGGTGGACCTGTAGTCTATACTCTCTGCGTTAGCGTGATTTGTTTGCTTGCATGCGCGATTTTCCTTTCAATTGCCCAACGTCCCCGCCTCGCATGACTGTTGCTCTGTTCATCCCCTGTTACATCGACCAGTTCTACCCGGATGTCGCAATTGCGACGTTGACAGTGTTGGAACGTTTAGGGGTTCAGGTCGAATATCCGGCCGGTCAAACGTGCTGTGGCCAGCCGATGGCCAACACGGGGTGCGATTCCGACACGGCGCCGGTCGCGAAGCAGTGGGTGAAGCGGTTCGCCGGATATGACGCCGTGGTGTGCCCCTCTGGCAGCTGCGTGTCGATGATCCGGAATCACTATTCGGATTACTTCGGCCCCGAAGACACCGATTTTCAGCATCTGCGGGACAACACGTTCGAATTGTGCGAGTTCATCGTCGATCAGTTGGGGGTTCGTTCCATCCCTGGGCGTTTCGATCGCCCGGTCAGCATTCATTCCAGTTGTCACGGGCTGCGAGAGTTGCGATTGGGTGCATGCAGCGAGAACATGACTCCGCGAGAAGACAAATTGCGGATGTTGTTGGAATCACTTGAAGGAATTGAAATCAAACCCATCACCCGTGTCGATGAATGCTGTGGCTTCGGCGGGACGTTTGCGGTTGCTGAACGAGAGACCAGTGTGGCGATGGGAGTGGACCGAGTGACGGATCACATTTCCTCTGGCAGCGAAGTGATGGTCGCTGGCGACATGAGCTGTTTGATGCACATGAGCGGATTGATTCGGCGACGCAACATGCCGATGTCGGTCAAGCATGTTGCCGAAGTATTGAACGAAGCGATCCAGTCAGATTCCAGCGGTTTGGATCGGTCTTCGTCAGCGATGGCGAATCAGTGACCGACTGACGATCCGGCGTTCTTGTTTGTTTGAATGAATTCCAAAGCGAAGTGACTTCCTTGACCTCCACTCTTCCCATCGTCGATCACCCGAGTGCCGCTCGCGAATTCGTGACCAATGAGCCGCGGTCGCATTGGCACGATGACTCGTTGTGGTTCGTTCGCAGCAAGCGTGACAAACAAGCGCATTCAATTCCCGAGTGGGAATACCTTCGCGAGCAAGCGTCGACGATCAAGACCCACACGATCGCGAAACTGCCGGAGTACTTGCAGCAATTCGAGGCCAACGCGACTCGGTTGGGTGCGGTTGTTCATTGGGCGGCCGATGCTGAGGAACACAACCGCATTGTGCTGGATCTGCTTCGTCGCAACGACACGCTTCGCATCGTGAAGAGCAAATCGATGCTGACCGAAGAGTGCGGCCTGAATGAGTACTTGATCGACAACGGGATCGACGTCGTCGACACGGACTTGGGCGAACGCATTGTTCAATTGCGTGGTGAAACCCCCAGTCACATTGTTCTGCCTGCGATTCATATCAAGAAGGAAGAGGTCGGCGACACCTTTCACGAGCACCTTGGAACGCGGGCTGGCGAGTCCGATCCGCAGGTGCTGACCGAAGCGGCCCGTGGTCACTTGCGAGGCAAGTTCTTGAGCGGTGAAGTCGGAATCACCGGTGTCAATTTCGCAATCGCTGACACTGGCGGATTGGTCGTTTGCACGAACGAGGGCAACGCGGACCTGGGAGTTTCTCTGCCGCGAATTCACATCGCTTGCATGGGAATTGAAAAGCTGGTGCCGCGGTTTCAAGACCTTTCGGTCTTCACTCGATTGCTCGCTCGCAGCGCGACGGGGCAACCGATCACCAGCTACACATCGCACTTCCATGGGCCTCGTGACGAGAACAGCGAACTGCACATCGTGTTGGTCGACAACGGCCGATCCAAAATTCGCGACAGCAAGACTTTTCGCGAATCGTTGCACTGCATTCGCTGCGGCGCTTGCATGAACACATGCCCGGTGTATCGACGCAGCGGTGGGCACAGCTATCGAGCCACCGTGCCTGGGCCGATCGGCAGTGTGCTGGGGCCAGCGAAGAATGCGAAGGCTCACAAAAGTTTGCCGTTTGCATGCAGTTTGTGTGGTTCGTGCACCGACGTTTGCCCGGTCAAGATTCCGTTGCACCATCAATTGCTGGCGTGGCGAAAGGTGTTGGTGGGAAAACGTTTGGTCGCTTGGAACAAACGGATGGCGATGAAGGCCGCTTCGTTCTTGTTCCAGAATCCGCCGTTGTTTGCAGCCGCTGGCTATTTCGGACGAGTCGCTTTGAAAGTGTTGCCGAAAGCACTGACTCACAATCGATTCAACACGTGGGCGAAGGATCGAGATCTTCCCGAGCCGCCGAAGCAGTCATTCCACGAGTGGTATGCCAAGAATCGTCCAACGGCTTCGCAAGCGGTTTCAAAGGAGGAGCGGTCGTGAACGAAGCGCATTCCAACAGTCGGCAAACCGTTTTGGATCGATTGAAAGGTTGCGTCGTGGACGCGCCCGAGTTGCCCACGATCGATCCCGCTCGCGTGATCCAGTTCGAAGATCGTTTGCAGCATTTTCAAGAGACTTTGGCGTCGGTGGGCGGTGAAGCCCACTTGGTCAACACTCCCGGCGAAATTCGCGAGAAGTTGGATACCATCGAGGTCTTTCAGTCTGCTCGCCGGATCGCTTCGACGGTTCCGGACGCGGTTGCATCGACGGTGGACTTGGCAACTGTTGACGACCCGCATTCTTTGTCGACGTTGGACTGGACGATCGTTCGCGGCGAGTTCGGCGTGGCGGAAAATGGAGCGATTTGGATCGATGGAAAGACATTGCCTCACCGAGTCATGATCTTCATCGCCCAGTACTTGGCCATCGTGATTTCGCGATCCGATTTGCTCAACAACATGCACGAAGCGTACGCCCGAATCGGAACACCGGATCCTGGGTTTGGAGTTTTCGTATCCGGCCCTAGCAAAACCGCTGACATCGAACAATCGTTGGTCCTCGGAGCCCACGGTTGCCGCAAGCTACAGGTGTTCCTGTTGCCTTGATTGTTCAGCGGCGAGTTGCAGCGGTTGATAGAATGGTTTGGTCACGTCGGTTGAATGTGGCGTTACGGTTTCTCTGGTTGCGAATCAGTTGGGTTGCTGCAATATGACCACAATGAAAGAGATTCTGACGGCGGCGAAGGCTCTTCCCTCTGCGGAGAGAGCAAGGTTGATCGAGGCGCTTTGGGACGACATCTCGCCCGCTGATTGGGTGCCACCAAGCACGCAGTGGATCACTGAAGCGAATCGTCGAAGCGACGCCTATGACTCAGGCGAAATGTCTGGTTCTTCCTGGGGAGAGGTTCGAGAACGCGCTCGTCGTCAGGCCGGCCTCGATGACTAGTGTCATCGTTCTCGAAGGTGCTGAACGCGATTATTCCGAGTCGCTTGCGTGGTATGCGAAGAGAAGTACTGGTGTTGCCGAGGATTTCGACATTGAGCTGGATCGAGCATTCTCGTTGATCGATGCGGAGCCCACACGTTACCCGAAATGCGATGCTCGGCACCGCTTTTTTCTTTTACGTCGATTTCCGTTTCGAGTGATTTACCGTATCGAGCGCGACGCTGTGGTCGTGGTTGCTGTTGCACACGGATCGCGGGTTCCCAGCTATTGGTCTCACCGATGACCCCATTCGTTTGCTGTTGTCTCGGTGGCAAGGATTCATGTTGATTCGCAAGTTTGTCGCCGAAGATCGTGATGCCGTCGCGGACCTTTGGCTTACCGTGTTTCCACGTTCGACCGGGCACAATGACCCAGGTGCATCGATCGATCGCAAAATGGCAGCGAGCGATGACTTGTTCTTCGTCGCGATCGAAGAAGGGAATGTTGCCGGGACCGTGATGGCCGGGTACGACGGGCACCGAGGTTGGTTGTATTCCGTCGCCGTTTCGCCCGTCTATCGACGACGAGGCGTCGGGTCGCGATTGGTCCAGCATGCTGAATCGGAACTGACCCGTCGCGGTTGTCCCAAGGTGAACTTGCAAGTGATCGCGGACAACAGTGAAGTCGTTGCGTTCTACCGGTCACTTGGCTTTGGTGTCGAAGAGCGAATCAGCATGGGAAAGCTGACCGGTCAGTGATTGATGCGGCCAAGGGAAATCGGGGCGAAAGTCTGGCGTTCCCTAACCCGCGTCCTCGACCATCGCTTTTCGATGAGCGACGGCTTCTTTTTTGGTCTTGAACGTCAAGAAACGTTGGACCCCGTCTTCCTGCCAAGTCGCGACCCAGCGGCCGTAGAAGTTTCTGCTGACACCTGTAATGCCAGATGTGTTGTTGGTGGGTTTCTTGCGAGGCCCTTTGCGCCATTGTCGCTCGCCGAGCTCTTTGATTTTGGCATCACGCCATTTCTGGGCCTTGGCCAGTGACTTTCGGATCCCGCCATCGGAGAACCGAAAGTACTTGGAGTGCTGCTCGCCTTCGCGAACGATTCGAACGGTCCAGCCTTCGGGACCCCGGGAGATATTTAGGTTTTTTTTCTTGCTCATGCTTTCTACGATAACCTGCCCAAATCGGCCGATCAACATAGAGTTCACGCACGGTCCCCGGATCCCGCGGGTTCAAACCGGCGGAAAGCAGCGAATCAGGGCGATTCCCAGCCAACGGGCTGGGTCCAGGCTTGCTGTTTTTGGTCCTTGAACGACGGGTCTCGGGCAGGTTGGCTGCTGGTCACAACCGCCCGGATGTACAGCTCCTTTCCGGTCAGCGTGTATTCGGGCTGGAGGCTGGCGGATGTGGCGACGGTCACTCCGATCCGGTGTTCGTCGATCAATCCATCCGCTTTTGCCAGCGTCGCGATGAACTTGGTTTGGTAAGTCGTGTCGAGTTCGGATTGAATTTGCAGCGACAAGGTTTTCGATTCGGCGTCGTATTTCACATCGTCCAAGCTGACTCCGCTGGACGCATAGAAATCGCCGCGTTTCATCGCTCGGATCAGGTGCTCGGGCGTCAGGTATTGGCTGCGGACCATCACCCATCCGCGGCCGGGACGCGATCCGGGTTTACCGTGGTATTCGTGGCTGTCATCGGTCGCGATGCCCATCATCGGCGGGACGTTCAGAGAAGTCTGACGCAGAGCGTTGATGATGTCCCACATGCGTTCGATGCTGGGGTGTTCGTCATCGCCAAGATGGTTGACTCCCGGGTGCCCGTTGTAGACCTCGAAGAACCGTTCCGACACAACCGAGGCGAGGTCCTCGGCAGTGACGGCGTAATGGAAGTTCGGGTGGTTCACGTGAGGAAGAACTTCCCGGCCATGGGCCTTTTCATGTTCGAGAATCGCTCGGAGGTTGTTCTCGATCACTTGGCGAACGGTGTCACCGCCGGCGGGTTCCAGGGCTTCGGCCAAGTTGGTCGCGTTGATGTGGACCGGTTTGCCGTCGCCACGGTCGCTGATCTCTTCGGCCGGAATCATGATGAATTGATGGTGTTGCTCGACCAAGTAACGGAACTCATCGAGTGGTTTGAGTCGCACTTGGTAGTCGGCCTCGCCCTCGGTGCCGCGAGTTTCGACCCATGCGTCGCCGAATCGGGCTCGGTAGCGATCCAAAATTCCATCGTCGCTACGTTGCAGAATCTTCGAATACGCCATCCAGCGTGAGCCTTCGCTGAGAACGTTGTGATCAGTCAGGGCCAGAAAGTTGTAGCCTTCGGATTGGTACCAGTCCGCAATCATCTCAGGGAATTGATCGCCATCGCTCCAGAGCGAGTGTGTGTGGATATTTCCCTTCCACCATTGGGGTGCCGGTTCATCGGCGTGACACAAAGGTGTGAAACACGGAATGGTGAAGCAAAGTGTGACGAGGGAAAAAGGCAGGAGACGACGGTGCAAACGCTTGGTGAGTTTCATGGTGGAATTCAGGCGAGAGAGTTGGCGGGAGGTCGAAGGCAAGTTTCACGGAAGTCTTTCATGACGAGCGTCCTTTGTACTGGACGCTTCAGAATGAAACATTCGTTGCCCATCAAATCTTCATGGAGCGAGCCGCCAGAATCCTTGCGGTTTTGGCTCGAAAAGGAGCCTCAAGGACGGCTGGCGAAAAACTTCACGATTTTTCGGATTGCCGTCAAAGTTTACCCGATCGGAACCCGATACCTACTTTCGGATGAAGGTCTCGTTCCATTCGGTGGAACGTTGATGGGCGAGACTTTTGTAGGGGGGCTTTCCACACTCGGCCCGACCGGGGACATGCCATGCCGCATTCGCGGCACTCGTGGGGTATGTTCTGCGGCGGCACCGCGCCAGGGAAGTCCAGGGCATGAAACGCTCATTGATCCGTATGACTGCAAAACTGCAATTGGGAATCACCCTCCTGATCGCCAGTGGATGCGCACAAACTCAGCCGTTCTTCTTGAACGAGTCACCGGACCTGAACTACTATCTCAACTCAGCCACCCAGATAGAATATCCGGATGTGGACGTGGAGAGTCTGCCTGAAACGACGGAGTCGCTGCCTCCGCTGGCCCTTGGCAATCACGACTACCAGTTCTGGGATTTGACGCTGGAAGAAGCGACCAACATTGCGTTGCAAAACGCGAAGTTCTTCGTCACTACCAGCGGCATCGCAGAAACACGTCAGAACGTGGCGGAACAGTTCATCAGCAGTAGCTTTGAGCAAGTGGGTAGCGTTTACGACGTCGCTATTCAACAGTCGACGACTCAGTCGGTCCCGTTGACTGTCGACAGCAACGGCAACCGCACGCTGCCTCGTGGTGTTCTGCGAGCCAATCAAGTTGGTGGTGTCGAAGACGCGTTGGCTGAGTTCGATGCTCAAGCCAGCGGGTTCATCAGTTACAGCAACACCGATCGTCCACGGAACTCGGGCAACAGTGCTGTTTCGACCTCGCTGTTCCAATCGGATGATGTGACCGCACAAGCCGCGATCAGCAAACGATTCGCTACCGGTGGTGTCGCCACGCTGCGTCACCAATTGGTCTACGGCTACAGCAATTTGCCGACTGCACCGTTGGCACTTAACTCAGCATCACGAGTGGTTCCGAGCGACTACACCGTTACGATGGAAGCTCAAGTCCAGCAACCGTTGATGCGAAACCGTGGCACCTTGGTCAATCGCATTCCAGTTGTCTTGGCCAGCCTCAACGAAGACGTGTCGATCGCTGAATACGAACTGCAGGTTCGCAACTTGGTTCGTGACGTCGAGAACGCTTACTGGGATCTGTATGTTGCTTACCGCAACGTGGCCACTTCGGTGGTTGGTCGAAACAGTGCGATCGCAACGGCACAGTTTGCTCAACTCGCTATGGAAAACGGTACTGGCACGCTGCAAGAGTTGTCGCAAGCCAAAGGTCAATACTTCCAGTTCAAGGCACAGCTCGAAACCGCATTGGCGGGATCGAACCTGCCCGGCCCAGACCGATTCGGTGTCTACGGATCCGAAAACCGTCTGCGTGAGTTGATGGGCTTGGCGGCAACCGATGGTCGCTTGATTCGTCCCATCGACGAACCGACACTCGCTCGCGTCGAATTCGACTGGAATGAATCAGTCGCACAAATGCTGTACCTCTCGCCTGAACTTCGCAAGAGCAAGACTCGCGTCAAACAACTCGAACTGGAATTGATCTCGGCGAAGAATCAAATCCTTCCAGAGGTGAACCTGTCGTTGCTTTACCGCTGGGTGGGTGTCGGTGACACGCTTGGTCCTCCCGATGGTGGAACCGGCGAATTTCCTGAACCCGGAAGTTCAGCACTGGGCAGTTTGACCGGTGGTGATTTCCAGGAGGGGGCAGTTCGTCTCGAAGTGACTCCGCCCGCGATTGGTAGCCGCCGAGAGCTTGCTCGAATCCAAGGTTCGAAGTTCCGATTGGCAGCAGCCAGAAGCAAACTGCAGGAAGATGAGCGTTTGCAGGTCAGTTTGCTAACGGGGGCGATCCGCAAGGCTCAGTCGCACTACCAACTGACGCAAACCAACGCACAACAATGGCAAGCTTTCGAAACCGAAGTGGAAACTCGATTGGCTGAATTCGAAGCCGGCACACGAGACATCAACGTGGTCCTGCAAAGTCAACAACGAAAGGCTCAAGCGGAAATCAACTACTACCGTGCCTTGGCTGAATACAGCAAATCGTTGAGCTACGTCGACTACTTGAAGGGCACTTTGCTGGCCAACAGCGGCATCGTGTTGCGAGAAGGACCTTGGAACAAGAAAGCCTACTGGGATGCACTGGAACGTGCTCGTGAACGAAGTGCTGGCAAGAAGTTGCAGTACGGCGTGACTCGTCCAGGCGTGGTTCGCCAAGGGCCGGTTCGTGATGCGGACTCCGCTTCGCAAATCATTGGCAGTGGAACGACCACTCACGGACAAACGTTGCCACCGGGCGAGTTCGAAATGAACGCGGCTGACGGCCAAGTCTTTTTCGGCGATGCCAATGGCGAAGCGTTGCCAATGGACATGGGAATCGTTCGCGATCCAATCCGGATCGACGATCACCAACCGTTGATGGAGTACGGCAGCAGCACTCAAGAAATGTTGCAAGCTCCTCAGCCGATCGACCGACTGTCGCCACCCGTGACCGTCCCAACTCCGGCTCCTTCGATTGAATCGGCTCAGCCACTTCGATCGCCCGCCGCATCGTCCAACGATGGTGCGTCGTGGGGAACGGCTCGCCGAGTCCAACCTGCCGCCTACACGGCACCCGCGGCGACATCGGCTGCGGAACCCGCCGAGTACGCACCGCAACCCGTGCGACGGAAACCCATTCCTCGCTGAAGCACCTGAACACGAACCAGGTCTGAGTCACTGACCGGCTGATCGCTGGCAGACTCGGAACGGTTCTCATCACCTTCGTAGGGGCGGAGGCTTGGGTGGTTGTCGTCCGACACACGCGCGTTGGATCCACGACCCACCCCCACGACTAGCTCGACCGGTCTGCTTGCGGGCCCGTCGGGCTTTTCGTCGTTTTCAGGACAGTTCGATGGGCTTCCTAGCCCGTCGCGAACTTGAGCCGAGCACCGACGGGCTTGGAAGCCCATCGTACGGGGCAACTCGGAAGCCCGTTGTGGTTTTTGCAAGTCGGGACGAGTTGCGGTTGGCGGGTTAGGAAAGTTTCGGTGGCCTGCTAGCATGAACGTTGCACACCGGTCGACTCAATCCATCCAAACGTTGAGGACTCCCGGTCGTTCCTCACACCATTTCATCCCAAGTGTTTTTCGACCATGATTCGCACGCGATTTGCCCCCAGCCCGACCGGATACTTGCACATCGGAGGCGTCCGCACGGCCCTGTTCAATTGGTTGCTCGCCAAGCAATCCGGCGGCCAATTCATTCTGCGAATCGATGACACGGACGCCGGACGAAATGTCGAGGCGGCTCTGAAACCCATCCTGGATGGCTTTCGTTGGCTCGGGATGGATTGGGACGAAGGCCCCGATGTCGGCGGTCCACACGGTCCGTACTTTCAATCCCAGCGAGGCGACCAGTACCGAGCCGCGGCTGAAAAGCTGCTCGCTGACGGACATGCCTATCGCGATTTTGCCAAGCCGGATGAGTTGCAAACGCTTCGTGAAGAAGCTCAGAAAGCTGGCGAGGCGTTTGTCTACGATCGACGCTGGATGGCGGAAGACGATGCGGCCGCGGCCAAGTTCGAAGCCGAAGGTCGCCAAGGCGTTGTGCGTCTGAAGATGCCACGCGAAGGCCAATGCGTGATCCAAGATTTGATCCGCGGCGAAGTCATCGTCGAATGGGCGTCCGAACAAGACCACGTGATCGCGCGTGCCGATGGCAGCCCGCTGTATCACCTGGCTAGCGTCGTCGATGATCACGAACTGAAGATCACTCACGTCGTTCGCGCCGCGGAGCACTTGCCCAACACCGCTCGCCAAGTCTTCATCGCTCAGTCGCTTGGGTATGAGTTACCCACGTACGCTCACCTACCCTACGTGGCCGAACCCGGCGGATCTGCCAAGCTGAGCAAACGCAAACTGGACAAGTACAAAAAGAACCGCGACTTCGCCGTGTTGCTGGCTCACGGTGAAAAGATCGCCGAGCGTTGCAACATGCAAGTCGACGCGGACACGTTCAATCCCGTGTTGGTCGACTTCTACCGCGAGATCGGGTTTTTGCCAGATGCGTTGCTGAACTACCTGTTGTTGCTCGGTTGGTCGCTCGATGGCGAGACCGAGAAGTTCACGATCGCGGAAATGATTGAGAAGTTCACGCTGGATCGTGTCAACAAAGCTCCCGCCTCGTTCGACCCGGCTAAATTGCAATCATTCCAAGGCGACGCGTTCGCGGAACTGTCGGATGAGAAACGAACCGAGTTGGTGCGTCCGTTCGCGGTCGCAGCTGGCTTTGTCGCGGAAGACGACTCGGCCGACACGCTGTCAGCGGTTGTGGCCGCGGCGGGCGATCGACTGAAGATGGCCGGCGACATCATCGATTTCGATTATTGCTTCGTGGACGACTATGCCGTCGACGACAAGGCCTATCAAAAACGTTTGGTCAAAGCGGACGGAGCGAAGGAGTTGCTGGCGAAGTTGAATGAGACTTTGAAAGCAGCAACCGAGTTCGACGCCGACAGTGTGGAAACGACCGTGAAGTCATTCTGCGAATCGGAAGGCATCAAGATCGGCCAAATCATCCACGCGTTGCGAGTCGCGACGACGGGAGCGGCCAGCGGCTTTGGCATGTTCGATACGTTGGCAGTCTTAGGCCAAACCAAGGTCACCGCACGAATCGAAAAAACGATCGCGAATCTGCCAGAGTAGAACGGCTCAACCTGTAGCTCGGTGGTCCCCCACCGAGACGAATGCTAACTCACGGTGGGGGCCACCGAGCTACTGACAACAGTCGCCCATCGACTCCGATCGATGGAAACGGGCCTTCACGCCGATTCTTGCTGAACGCCGAGTCTTCGACTTTTCCCGGCTTCGCCGAGAGAGTTGACTCTCTCATCTACAAAAGCTGAACTTCGATCAGGTTGCCGTTTTGCCGAATCGGGAACACCGCCTGAAGCGGTTGCCGACTGGTCGTTTGCGTGCCCGTGTCCAGCTCGTATTGCCATCCATGCCAAGGGCAAGTCACGCAGCCATCGGCGATGTGACCTTCCGCCAGAGGACCGCCTTGATGGGTGCAAATGCCGTCCATCGCGTACCACCGACCCGCGTGAAAGATCACGGCAAGAATCCGATCGCCGACCAAAGTCTCTCGTGCGAAGGATTCGGTGTCGGGGTTGGCGGCCAATCGTTCGGCGAGGCCCGTCTCCACCTCCTCCAGGTCAAACGCGAGGTGCCACGGCAGATCCGCGCGGGGTTGGCTGCTGTGGTTCTGCTCCGCGAGTTCGTTGGGATACAAATCCCGCTTCGGTTTTGGATCGGAAGGGTTGGGTTGCGAATCGCTCATGGGGGCTGTCCGTGAAAGGCAGTTGGGAACACACAGTGTGGAGTTTGCCGTCAATCGCGGCGACCCCGGGGGGACACAGTTGTCGACTCGCCGTTACAATTCGGGCGTCCCTCAGCTCACACATCACTCCAACGAGACGATCGGATGAATTTCGCAATGCTTTCACAACTGGATGTGGCGGCGGCTCGATGCCGCTTCGGACGCAGAACGTCCGCTTTCCTGCTGAGCAGTCTGGTCGCTGCTCTCTGTTTGATTCCAACCCTCTGTCCTGCCGATGACGCGGCAAAAAAGGATTCGTCCGTGCCATTGAAACTCCGCGAAGTCGAGGGGATCAGCGAGTACGCGTTGCCCAACGGCGTGAAGGTTTTGCTCTTCCCCGATGAGAGCAAAGAGGTTGTGACGGTCAACATGACGGTGTTCGTTGGCTCACGTCACGAAGGCTACGGCGAAGCCGGGATGGCTCACTTGCTCGAGCACATGTTGTTCAAGGGCACGCCCACTCATCCGGAAGTTCCCAAGGTGTTGCAGGACCGGGGAGCTCGGTTCAACGGCACGACTTGGATGGACCGAACGAACTACTACGAAACGCTGCCGGCCAGCGAAGACAATCTCGAGTTCGCTTTGAACTTGGAAGCCGATCGGTTGCTCAACAGCAACATCAAAGGCGAAGACCTCGAAAGCGAAATGACCGTGGTTCGCAACGAGTTCGAACGCGGCGAGAACTCACCCATGCGAGTCTTGATGCAGCGGATCGAATCGGCGGCGTTCGATTGGCACAACTATGGCAAATCAACGATCGGCAACCGCAGCGACATCGAGCGTGTGCCAGTGGTCAAACTGCGTCAGTTCTATCGCAAGTATTATCGCCCGGACAACGTGATGGTCATCATCGCGGGCAACTTCGAAGTCGATCACGCACTCCAATCAGTCAACGATGCGTTTGGTAGCCTGCCAGTGCCAGGCACTCCGATCGACGAAACGTACACGGTTGAGCCACCCAAGGACGGCGAGCGAACGGTCGTGCTGCGTCGGGTCGGCGATGTGCAAGTCGTCGGTGCCGCGTATCACATCCCCGCGGGCAGCCACCCTGACTATGCCGCAGTCAAAGCACTCACCAACGTTTTGGGTGATGAACCGAGTGGCCGTCTGTACAAAGAAATGGTGGAAACTGAGATCGCCAGCAGCGTTTTCGCAATGGCATTCGGTTTTCGAGAGCCTGGTTTGCTGATGACGATGGCGGAAGTGCCCGAAGACCAATCCATCGAACAGGCTCGAGCCAAACTGATCGAGCTGATGGAAAGCGATTGGGATAAGAACCCAATCACGGAACAAGAGGTCGAACGAGCCAAGCAGCAAATGCTGAAGGCTCGCGAATTGGAGGCGGCCAACACGGACAAGATCGCTGTTTCGCTCAGCGACTGGGCCGCTCAAGGCGATTGGCGTTTGTATTTCTTGTACCGCGACGCGGTGGAGGCATTGACCGTTGATCAAGTCCGCGACGTGGCCAGTCGCTATTTGAAACGGAACAACCGCACGGTTGGATTGTTCATGCCATCGGAAGAATCGGATCGCGTCAGTGTGCCGGAGTCGCCCGATTTGGCAGCCTTGTTGAAAGACTACAAAGGCCGCGCCGCGGTTGCCGCCGGTGAGCGTTTCGATCCCGATCCAACCGCGATCGAAGAACGAGTTCAGCGCGGCAACTTGACTGGCGGAATCGATTACGCAGTGCTTCCCAAGAAGACTCGCGGTGGCTCGGTATCCGTTCTGATGACGCTGCGTTTTGGGACGCCGGAATCGCTGAAGGACAAATTGGGTGCGGTCGAGTTGTTGGGCATGATGATGGCTCGCGGAACCGAGGAACTCGACTACCAACAGTTGCAAGACGAGTGGACTCGGTTGCGTGCCGCGGTGCAGATCTACAGCCTGAAAGGCGTGCTGCAGGTTCAGGTGCAGACCAAAGAAGAGTTCTTGCCTGAAGTGATTGAGTTGCTGGGCAAGATTTTCCGTTCGCCACGCTTCGAGCCTTCGGAATTGGAGGTCATGCGACGCCAGGTCATCACCAGTTTGGAAAAGAACAAGACCGAACCGAACTCGCTTGCACCACGCCGGGTTCAGCAAATGCTCTCGCCGTTCGACAAGGACGACATTCGCTACGTCATGACGATCGAGGAAGAGATCGCAATGTACTTGGCAACGACGATTGAGCAAATTCGCCAGTTGCACGCTGAATACTTGGGCAACCAGGCTGGCGAGTTGGCCGTGGTGGGGAACTTTGAAGTCGAGCCAACGCTCGAGAAATTCCGCTCGGTCGTGGAAGATTGGGAAGCCAAACAGCCATTCGAGCGAATCGTGACGCCGGCTCAGCCTGATATTCCCGGTGCCGTCGTGACGATTGAGACTCCCGACAAATCCAACGCGTTGTTGTACAGCGGGCAGCAATACAAGTTGGCGGATTCGGACCCCGAGTACGCTTCGTTGGTGCTTGGCAACTTCATCTTGGGTGGCGGTTCGCTGAGCAGCCGTTTGGCCAACCGCGTTCGTCAGCAAGAAGGTTTGTCGTACGGCGTTCGCAGTGGTTTGACCGCCGCGAATTTTGCGGTGGATGAGAAGGTCAGCTTCACGCTGTACGCGATCACCAACCCGGCCAACAAAGACAAACTGCTTCGTGTGATTCGCGAAGAGGTCAATCGGGTGTTGGAAGAAGGCGTCACCGAGGAGGAGTTGGAGCAAGCCAAGGGAGCGTACTTGCAAGCTGAACGAATTGGCCGAACGGGTGATTCGAGACTGGCTAGCATGCTGGTGAAATCGGTCTTCAACGATCGCACGATGGAGTTCGTGGCGGATCACGAGGCGAGAATTCAGGCGGCCACGGTTGATTCGGTCAACGCGGCACTGAAAAAATACGTCGATCTCGATGGCTTGGTGATGGCCATCGCGGGTGACTTTGCGGCGGTCGAGCAACCAGCAGAGTGATCAAGCCGCAGTTCCGCTGCGATCGATTCACAAAAATGTAACGAAGCCGGACCGGGCGGGTGCCAGGTCCGGCTTTTGTTGTTTACACTCGGCACCAACATTGATCTTTTTCATCCGAGTGTTTCGTCCTTGTCCAGGGTTCCTGTTGGCTGGTGTTGTGCCGGTTGGGAGAGAATCCCTTCCGATGAGGTTCGTTTTTGCCTGCGTTGTCGAGCGTTTTTTATGACAACTTCATCCACCAACGATCCTGTGGGAACTCCAGCTTCCCCGGCGGACTTTCTGCAAACACCGTTGGATGCTTGGCATCGCCAAGCCGGGGCCAAAATGGTTCCCTTCGCCGGTTACGAGATGCCGATCCAGTACGAAGGCATCGTTGCGGAGCACCAGGCCTGCCGCACCAAAGCCGCTTTGTTTGATGTTTCGCACATGGGCCGGTTGCGGTTCGACGGCGACCACGCAGCCGAATTTCTCGATCATGTTCTGACGCGTCGCGTGACCGACATGGTGCCCGGCCAAGTCCGCTATGGAATGGTCTGCAACGCGGAAGGCGGCGTCCTCGACGACGTGCTGGTTTCGTTTTTGCAGACCCCGTCGGAACGACGTTTTCACCTGTTGGTCGTCAACGCATCGAACCGGGAAAAAATCCTGAAGTGGTTCGAGCCTCACTTGGCGGATTTTCCCACTGTCACCATGTCGGATCGCACCGAGTTGACCGCGATGATCGCGATCCAAGGACCGATGGCGATCGAAGTTTGCAAGAAACTGTTCTCAGTCGATCCATCGCGACTGAAAAATTACAACGCGTTCATCACCGACCAATTTGCGAAGCCGGTCATCGTCAGCCGCACGGGATACACCGGAGAAGATGGGCTGGAATTGATCGTCCGGGCGGAAGAAGCCCAGCGGGTATGGGAGAACGTCTTGCTCGCCGGTCGTGAAGCCGGGTTTGTTCCCGCCGGTTTGGGGGCTCGCGACACGTTGCGAATGGAAGCCGGGATGCCGCTCTACGGACACGAGCTCGATGAAACAATTGACCCGATCACGGCCGGGTTGAAGTTCGGTTGCAACCTGAAAGACCGTCACTTCATCGGCGAAGATGCCTTGCGAGCCGTCGCTGAACAAGGCCGCACACGTTGCCGGATCGGTTTGCTTCCCACCGGCAAACGTCCCGCTCGGGAAGGTTGTGCTGTGCTCAGTGTGGATGGCGAAACGATCGGGCATGTCACCAGCGGCGGGCCTTCCCCCACGTTGGGCGTTCCAATCGCGATGGCAACCATTGATGCCAAGCACGCGAAAGATGCGAGCTTCCAAATTGATATTCGTGGCAAGACAACGGATGCTTTGCCGACGAAGCTGCCGTTCTACAAACGGCCACCCGCCGCGTCTTAGTAGTGCGACGCGAGCCGTCGCGACGGCGGCTCGCGATTGTTGTTCAATAAGTTTTGATTCATCCATTTCCTTTTCATTTTTCATTGATTCGTTAGGAGCCTCTGATGGCACGAGACCCTTCGACCCTGCGTTATGCCGAGACTCACGAGTGGGTCGACGTTCAAGAAGAAGGCGGCGACAAGTTCGCAACGATTGGTATCTCAGCCTTCGCCGTTGAGCAGCTCAACGACTTGGTCTATATGGACCTTCCCGAAGTCGGACGGGTTCTCGAAATCGGCGAGGAATTCGGTGAAGTCGAATCGGTCAAAGCGGTTAGCCCTCTATACAGCCCGGTGGCTGGAGAAGTCGTCGCGGTTCACTCCGACCTGCCAGACAACTTGGACAATTTGAACGATGACGCGTTCGATTTTGGATGGATTCTGAAAGTGAAATTATCAGCGGATCTGCCTGATTCGTTGATGGACTATGCCGCTTATCAAAAACAGTGTTCCGAAGCAGGTTGATCGAATGAGTTATCTCTTTCACACCGACGAAGACCGCCGAGAGATGTTGAAATCAATCGGTGCAGAAAGCATCGATGAGATCATCAACGATCAGGTGCCAGAAGCGGTCCGTATGAAACGCCCGTTGGATTTGCCACCGGCCTGCAATGAGTTGGCGTTGACTGCCGAGATGACTCGGTTGGCCGCTCGCAACGCATCGGCCGATTCGCACGTATGCTTCTTGGGTGGCGGTGCGTACGACCACTTCATCCCTGCCGCCGTCGATGAGATCGCGTCGCGGGGTGAGTACTACACGTCGTACACTCCTTATCAAGCCGAAGTCAGCCAAGGCAATTTGCAGGTGATGTTCGAGTACGAAACCTTGGTCACGCAGTTGACCGGGTTGGGCGTCAGCAACGCCAGTTTGTACGACGGCGGATCCGCAGCGACCGAAGCTGTCTTGATGGCTTTATCGATGCAACGCGGACGCAACAAGGTCATCACGACCGATGTGGTTCATCCACAGTACCGCGATATCTTGGTGGCTTACCTCAAGAACATCGACGCTGAGTTGGTGGTGGTTCCTTCGGATGAAAATGGGCACTCCAAGCCCATGATCGATGCGATCGATGACAAAACCGCTTGCGTGCTGATCCAGCATCCAAACTTCGTCGGTCAACTCGAATCAGTTTCTGAAATCGCAGCCGCGGCCAAGGAAGCTGGGGCACTGACGATTCAGGTTTTCGATCCAGTCAGCCTCGGACGTTTGAAGCGTCCCGGTGACATGGGCGTCGACATCGCGATCGCGGAAGGTCAAAGCCTGGGCAATCCGCTGGCATACGGTGGACCCTACCTTGGCATCATGGCGTGTCGCGACGAATTGGTTCGTCGACTGCCCGGCCGAATCGCGGGACAAACGACCGACCGTCGTGGCAAGCGTTGTTGGGTGCTGACGTTGCAAACTCGCGAGCAACACATTCGCCGTGAAAAGGCGACCAGCAACATCTGCAGCAACCAAACGCTGTTGGCTTTGCGAGCGACCGTTCACTTGTCGTTGCTTGGCCCCGAGGGGCTGAAAGAGACGGCGGATCACTGCATCGCGAAGACGGCTTATGCCAAAGAAGTGATTGCGAAATCGGATCGATTCGAAATCGTTGGCGAGGGGCCGTCGCTGAAAGAGTTCGTCGTGCGAGACCTCGGTTCGGACGTCGATGGTTTGCTGGCGTACGCTCGCGACAACGGCTTGCTAGCCGGGATCGACATGACGCCGATGTGCGTCGGTGGTTCCGAGTGCTCGGAGACCGCGGTCGCTTTGCCGTCGCGATACGAGCAATGTTTCCTCGTCGCGGTGACTGAAAAACGTTCGCGTGTGGAGATCGATCGCTGGGCCAAAGTGCTCTGCGAAGCTCCCGCGATGGCCACGGTTTGATTCAACGAAGTTCACTCTTTTATTCACGCAACCATGCGAAACCAACAATCGACTCAGCTTCTGTTTGAACTCAGCCGCGCTGGCCGACGTGCACACCGACTCGGTGATTTGGACGTGCCGTCGGTGAATGTGGACGACTTGTTCGCGGACGAAGCCCTCGCCGAGACTCCACCGCCACTTCCTGAGCTTGCCGAAGGCGACGTGGTCCGCCACTTCGTTGGATTGTCGACGTTGAACATGAGCGTCGACACGCACTTCTACCCCTTGGGTTCGTGCACGATGAAGTACAACCCAAAACGCAACGAACGCATCGCGTCGTTGCCTGGGTTCCTGAACGTGCACCCGCTGCAACATGAGTCGGGTCTGCAAGGACTGCTTGAACTGTTGTACGAACTGCAAGGCATGTTCGCTGAGATCAGCGGGTTGCCAGGCGTTTCGATGCAGCCTGCGGCAGGTGCCCATGGTGAGTTGGCGGCATTGTTGGTCGCGGCGGCTTACTTCCGCGACCAGGGTAGCGATCGCAGCGTGGTTTTGACGGCGGATTCAGCTCACGGCACCAATCCCGCCAGTGCTCAAATGGCCGGTTTCAAAACCAAGACGGTCAAGAGCAACGCGAATGGTTTGGTGGATCTGGAAGATCTCAAAGCCAAGCTCGATGACAAGACCGCCGTGTTCATGTTGACCAACCCAAACACTTTGGGATTGTTTGACAGCCAGATCGAAGAAATCAACCAACTGGTTCACGATGCCGGAGCGTTGATTTACTTGGACGGTGCCAACATGAATGCGATCTTGGGCATCACTCGTCCAGGTGACTTCGGTGCGGACTTGATGCACTACAACCCACACAAGACTTTCTCAGGACCTCATGGCGGTGGTGGACCTGGTGCAGGTCCGATCTGTGTTCGCGACTTCTTGGCCAAGTATCTTCCCGGTCCGATTGTGACTCGCGTTGAGAACGAAAATGCGACGGGCGAAGAAGATCGCTACACCTATCAACTGACATCGCCATCGGATGATTCCATCGGGCGTGTGCGAAGTTTCTTTGGCAACACCGGCGTGTTGGTGCGAGCCTACATCTATCTGCGGACTTACGGTGGCGACGGTTTGCGTCATGTCAGCGAAGACGCCGTGCTCGGTGCGAACTACCTGCTCAGCAAGGTCAAGCATTTCCTCGATGTGCCTCACGGCGATCGTTGCATGCATGAGTTCGTTGCATCGGCGACCCGTTTGAAGAAGGAAAAGAAGCTTTCCGCGATGGACATCGCCAAACGGATTTTGGACTACGGTTTCCACGCACCCACGGTGTACTTCCCGTTGGTGGTTGATGAAGCTGTGATGGTGGAACCAACCGAAACGGAAAGCAAGCAAACCTTGGATGCGTTTGTCGAAGCCCTTTTCCGAATCACGGAAGAAGGCGAAGAGTTGATTCACGATGCACCGCACTCGACTCGAATCAGTCGACCCGACGACGTGACCGCGGCGAGACGTCCCGTCTTGAAGTGGACCGACGCGGCGGGCGAATCGACGAAGTGAGTGAAGCTTCCTGCATCCCTGGCCGACTGATCGAGTTGTCGCAGCACGCTGGTGCGGCGAACATGGCCATGGATGAAGCGTTGCTCAACAGCGTCGCTGCGGGAGCACCACCAACCCTGCGTTTCTATGTCTGGAAACGGCCGACGTTGTCACTCGGGTACTTTCAACCTTTGGCCGAAGCGAAGGCTTGGGCGGAGCAAACGGGAGTCACGTTTGGCGATGCCGGCGAGGTGGATCTGGTCCGCCGGTCGACGGGTGGCGGAGCCATTCTGCATGACGCCGAGCTGACATTGTCTTTAACGCTGCCGATGAATGTGTCGGACACCGGGGCTCGTGAGGCGACGTATCGAAACGTGCATGAATCGATCGCGGACGAACTCAAAGCTTTGGGCGTCGATGCGAAACCGTTTCGAACGCTGGGAGTCGGGGCGGTGGAACGGGAGCGAGACAGCGCAGCGATGTCTTCACCTGCAAGCAAACGTGACGAGCCATTTTTGTGCTTTCAGCGTCGCACCGACGAAGACTTGATCGTCAGCGGATACAAGGTACTCGGCAGTGCTCAACGACGAACAAAGGGAGCGTTGTTGCAACACGGTAGTTTGCTTTGGAGCGTTTCGCGTTTCGCGGATGTCTTGCCGGGGATGCAGCAATTGGCGGGACGGCGATTGGACTTGGATGGGTTCGTTCGCGGTTTGCAGCAACGATTGCAACGGAGCTTTGGAATTGATTGGCAGTCCGGTGCACTGCTGCCCAGCGAGCAGGCGGCGGCTGATCAAATTGTTACGCAACGTTACGCCAATTCGGATTGGACCACGAAGCGGTAGCCCACATCATTGCTTGTTGAAGTTGAATCGGAGTGCGAAAAGATAGCAGTGGGTGGATCCGCTCCCACGGAGAAGGTGGCGAGCGTTACACTGCAGGCTGTCCTTACTATACGCGCTCCTCGCCGAAGGCATCTCATGGCGATTCAATTCAACTGTTCATCGTGCAACGCTGTGTTGCGAGTCAGCGACGAATCGGCCGGCAAGTCGGCTCGCTGCCCCACGTGTCAAAGCGTGCAGCCGATTCCCGGGCCATCGGCTCCTGCCGCCGCCGAAGATCCCTTTGGTGCGTTCAAGTCGGAGTTCAACGAGCCTCCTCAGGCTCCGTCAGCCAATCCTTACGCTGCACCGGTGACTTCCCATTCACACGCAAGCGTGTCCGCGGGCGGTTATCAACCAACGGCAGCTGATTTTGGTGAGGCTTTTTCGCATGCTTGGCAAGCGTTCAAACCAAACATTGGCGTCTTGGTTGGGGCAACGGTGATCTTGTTTGGGGTCTCGTTCCTGATCAACGTCATCACATCGGTGTTCAATGCCATGGGGCAGCAAAACGATCAGATGGGGCTGCTTTTGCTTGGGACTTTGGTCAGCTTGTTTGGCAGCTTTCTGAATATGTTTCTGGGAATTGGAATGGCTCGCATTTGTTTGGGGGCGGCCCGTTTTCAACCTGTGAACGTTGGCATGCTGTTTAGTGGCATGGATGTCATCCTGCCGGTTTTTGGTGCAAGCATCCTGTTCGCGATGGGGATGTTCGCTGGGCTGTTGTTGCTGATCATTCCGGGGCTCATCTTCATGTTGTTGCTGTGGCCGCACTACTACTTCATCGTGGATCGCCAATGCGGTGTGATGGAATCCTTCTCACGTGCATTTGCTGTCGGAAAACTGAATTGGCTGACGTCGATCGTCCTGGCAATCGCCGCCATGGCGATCTTTGTTGCTGGTCTGTTGGCGCTCGGAGTCGGGTTGTTGTTTGCTGCCCCATTCGTTGGTGTGATGGTTGCCACGACCTACCTGATGATGAAGGGCGAGCGTCCAGGTCAGCCCGGGATGCCACAATCGGCGTTTTAGGCCTCAGGCGAATTTGCACATGCGAACGCTGAGTCACGGGCTTTGGTTGACGAGTCCAACCGGCGAGATTCCCTTGCCCAGTTCGGGTGCGGTGTGAATCGCATTCTGGACAAACGATCTCGCGAATTTCACTGCGTCGTTTAGGCGATCGCCTTTAGCGAGGCCGGCGGTGATGGCTGCCGATAGAACGCAACCGCTACCATGGGTGCGGTTGGATTTCAGTCTGGGTGAACGAAGCAATTGGACGCCGGTGTCATCGGCCAGGCAGTCGACCGATTCTTCGTCCAGATGGGCCTTGATCAAGACCGCTCGCGGTCCCATCTCGAGCAGTCTCACAGCCGAGATCGCAAGGTCATCTTCGTTGCGAATCGATTGGCCGGCCAACCGTTCCGCTTCGAAGGCATTGGGCGTCACCAGATCAGCCAGTGGAAGCAGGCAACTGATCAAGGTATCGACCGCGTTATCGTCAATGATGGCGTGACCATGTTTACTGATCATCACAGGATCGATGACCGTGGGGCATGCCGAGGCATCAAGGCAATCTGCGACCACGCGGATCATTTCAGAGTCTCCCAATGCGCCGGTTTTTATTACGGCCAAGGGCAGATCGCTGGAGACGCTCGTCCACTGCGCCCGTACGAAATCAACAGGGACCATTTGGATGCCTTGGACACCCTGGGTGTTCTGAGCCGTGAGCAACGTCACCACACTGCTGCCATACACGCCGAGGGTATGGAACGTTTTCAGGTCGGCTTGCAGCCCCGCGCCACCGGACGGATCCGAACCAGCGATCGTGAGAGCAACTGGAGCGGCATCGTGCATTGGGATGTCAGTGGTTGGCGTATTGAAGACGCGGGTCATCGAGGCCCAAGCGTTTCATTTTTTTGTAGAGCGTTGTGCGATTGATTTCAAGCTCGTCGGCGGTCGCGGCTCGGTTCCAATTGTGGCGTCGAAGCGAGTGGAGGATGATTTCTCGCTCGGGGCCTTCGAGAGCTTCCCGCAGGCTGCACCCGTCTAGTACCGCCGGGTTGAACGACGAAGGTCCGTTCGACGCGGTCACGCCGGGGGAATTTCCGATGCTGCCGATGGAGGCGTGTTGGTTGGCCGATGTTCCCAGCACATCCGGCGGCAGGTCGTCTTTGGTGAGCACACGATCGGTGGCAAGCAAGACAGCTCGTTCGACCACGTTTTCCAATTGGCGAACGTTGCCGGGCCAAGCGTATGACTGCAAGCACTTCATCGCTTCGCGGTCAAAACCATCCACCTCGCGGCCGGCGGTTTCAGCGGCTTCGCGGAGGAAATGATCGACCAGCAACGGAATGTCTCCGGTTCGCTCTCGCAGCGAAGGTAAGACAATGTTCACGACGTTGATTCGGTAATACAAATCTTGCCGGAATGATCCATCCGCGACGGCTTGGTCTAAGTTTTCGTTCGTCGCCAGGATGACTCGTGTGTCGACACTGCGAGTCTCCATGCCGCCGAGTGGTTCGAACTGGAGTTCCTGCAAGACGCGGAGCAATTTGACTTGCATGGCGGGTGTCGCCGTCGCGATTTCATCCAGGAACAGCGTTCCGCCATCGGCCAATTCAAATTTGCCGCGTCGGTCGGTGTTGGCACCGGTGTAGGCGCCTGCGACGTGTCCAAACAATTCACTTTCGAGCAAGGTGTCCGGCAGAGCACCGCAGGCGACTTCGACGAAAGGTCCGCTTCGTCGACTGCAACGATTGTGAATCGCCCGCGCGATCATGCTTTTCCCGGTACCGTTTTCTCCGGTGATCAGGATGGATGCTTTGGCATCCGCGACACTGTCGATGACATCGAAGATTTTCATCATTCGGTAGTCATGACTGAGGATGTTTTCCAGACCGCTGCGTTGGTCGAGTTGTCGACGCAGGGTTTCGTTTTCGGCCTCGATCTTGCGCTGGTTCATCGCTCGATCGATGGCCAACAACAATTCGTCGTCGATGACCGGTTTCGTCAGCAAGTCGACTGCACCGGCGCGAACGGCTTCCACGGCGGTGTTGGGTGTGGCGTAGCCTGTCATGACCAAGACGGGAGTCTCGGAGTGGTGGTTTTTGACGTCCGTCACCAACGTCATTCCATCTTCACCACCCAATCGCAAATCGGTGATCACCAATTCGAATGCGTGCTGCTTGAGCTGTTGGCGAGCATCGTCGAGCGTACCGGCCAGATGGATTTCGAATCCTTCTTCTGCGAGCCATTCACCCAGCGAGGTTGCCAAGTGGTGGTCGTCGTCGACAAGTAGGATCGAAGCAGCGGGCATCATGGTGCGATTCCGAAGCAGGGTGTTTCGTAAGGACTACTCCTTTCCTAGGTCATGTTTGACGATGAGGCAAAAAAGAACACGTGTTGCTTTCGGGCTGCATGCGGGGCGTTCGCCCCGGCACGAACTCAGGGAGCGGTGAAGTAATTGGCCAAAGGACTGCGTTTGAGCGATCCTTCACCGGTCCGCCGACTGACTTTGCCGCTGTAAACACGCAGTTCAGGGCTGGCATCCTTTTGGGAAGCCGTATCGGTTGCATCGATCGCAGCGGTCATGCGGTTGGATGTGTTTCCAGATGGCAACATGTGGCCGACTCGGTTCGTCGATGCATTGTTTGGAGCGGATGCAATCGGAGTCGTTCGTTCAACGGCTGATGGCTGAGGGCGTTTGGCAACGGATTCGGCCGACGGACTTGGTTTCTTGGCTGCCGTAGGGCGGTAGCTGGTTTCGATCTCTTCGGTCGTTTTCAGCAGGCTTTGGGTTGCTTCATCTTCCAAGTCCAGATCAACGACCAATTGCGTGTCGTTTGATTCCGAGGCTTCCGTTTCGTTTGGTTCCAGTTCACCTCGCAGAACGCGGACGTCACGTGGAGCGGAAATGCCTATCCGAACTTGATTGTTGCGAACTTTGATGACGGTGATCTTGATGTTGTCGCCGATGACAATTTGTTCGTCGATTTTTCGTGTGAGAACCAACATGGCAGCTTCCTTTGCCCAAGAAAAGAATCGTTTGTGAGGAGCGGACCGTTGCGACCCGCGGTTGTGATGGAGGACTAATGCAACGACGGTGCCAAACAGTCTTTGAAAACTTACGAGTCTTTCGTAAGTGGTTTGTGGGCAGGTGTTTGCGTTTTTTGGGGTGTGTTGACGTTTCGGCGAAGTGCAGATTTTGCCAGTAGCTGTTACAAGCCGATGTCAAGAATTACAAACCGGTCTGGACGCCCCCCGCAGCGGTCGACTATTCCCTGTTCTAGGCACGAATTCGATGCCCAAAATGAATTGGATGGGTCCCGCGATGCTTTCTCTTTCCACCCGAAATTATCAAATGCCGAGTCACATTCGGCCTAGGTTGCCGCTTGCGCCGAGACAAACGGCATTTGCCAGCGGTCTGGTTCTGAGCGTGGCCGCGTTCTTGATGCTGCTGGTAGGCGGTTCTTCCATCGCCCAAGAATTTCGCCTGGCAAACCATCTGGGTGGAAAGACAGCCAAGGCAAACACGCCTGACTTCACGCTGACAACCAAAATCTATTTCGCGGGCGAGCGAAAACCCAACTCGGTCCACAAGAACATCTTTGCTGAAGGCGTGATCTACAGTGTTTCGGAATCGGATCCTCGGTTTCTGACCGTGTTTGATTTGAATCAGTCCATGATTGTGTTGCTGGACCAGCAAACGAAAACGCGTTGCTCAGTTTCAATGGACGAGTTGACTCGATTGACTGCCCGCGCGGACGCGGCGGTCACGGACCCCACACGACGTGATCGATTGGGGATGAACGCGAGGGTGAACTCGTTGGGGAACCTCCGCTACGAGATGACATACCCTGGCGTGCGGTATGAGGTGGAGGGAGTGGTTCCTCCGTCGCCCGCGATGGCAATTGCCAACGCTCAGTTGGTTGATTGGGCATGTCGTCTCAACATTGTCCGACCTCGAGGATTGCCGCCGTTTGGCCGAATGCGGCTGAATGATGAATTGTGGAAGCAGTCACTGATCGGCGTGAAAACGAAATTGTCAATTGACCGGAATGGAGCCGAGGGCGAACCGGTCATGAAAGCAAACCTGAACATAGAATCGGCTTGGTCCGAAGGGATCGACGATGACGCTCAGCGTCAAATCGATCGAGCCATGGGTTACCGAGTCGTTTACAAACAAGTGAACTGGAACAAGTTCGCTGACTGAGTCGCCAGCGTTGTGATCGCTTTGGCAATGTTTGCCGCTGAAGGAAAATCCTTCGGTGGTGGTGTTACCATTGGTTGTCCCGCCTCGTTGTTTTTTCCTTTTACCTCGATGAAAGTCCCACGTCTCGTGAATCCAGTGATCGGAGCAGGCATCGCTGTGACGTTCAAGTTGTTTCGACTCACGTTTCAAATACGTGTTCGCAACGACCAGCGCGAACGTTTGGTGCAGCGGACGGGCAAGCAGTACGCGCTCGCAATTTTGCATGCTCATCAGTTGGCTGCGTTGTCGTTGTCCGCGCCCAAAGTGGGAGCGATGGTTTCTCGTTCACGCGATGGCGATTTGTTGATGCCGTTGCTTCGAGGCAATGGCTGTGTGCCCATTCGTGGCAGCAGTGGTTCGGGAGAAAAAGGTGGCGCAACAGCCCTGAGCAAAATGATTCGCCACGTGAAGGATGGCAATCCAAGTGTGATCGCCGTGGATGGGCCTCGTGGGCCTCGCGGCGTTGCTCAAAAGGGGATCGCGATGGTGGCGATCAAAGCCGACGTCCCAATCGTTCCCGTCGTGCTCATACCGCGTCGACGTTGGATCCTGCCAAAGGCGTGGGACCGAATGCAAATCCTGCTTCCGTTCACATTGGTGGATGCGTTGTTCGGCGACCCAATCTTTCCGACTCCCGGACAAACGGTCGATGACCTGAGGCAAAAGGTGGCTGAATCTTTGCGAGAGATGGAACATCGCATGGATCCGAAAGAGGCGGAACTCTGCGACCGCTTGTGCCGCGAAAAAGCTGGGAAACGGCGCGCTCGGTCCGGACAAAAGTCAGTCTCTGTCAATCGACGAGCTGATGAGACATCTGGATCACTCGAAGGAACCAGCAATCCTGAGTCCCGTACTCAGCCGGGATGTGATTCCGACAATCGATTTCAGGCCGAAGTCCATCGAGAAGCAGCCTAGTCTGTTCCGATATCGCGGCCCATTGATGGCAGATGTGAATGCCGGATGATCAAAGCCTTGTAGTTGGCTTTTGTTCACCGTTCCTGAATTCCCGGCGTTCTCGTCGATCCAACCTGCGATCGGCGACATTTTCGCGTGAGAACTGGCGGTTCTCACCTCTCACGAGTCTTCAAACCACCGGATTCAGCCGATCGATGACCGGCCGGCGTTACAACTGATTCCGTCCTCTTAGTTCGCTCGGTTCCTGTCGCCTCGCCGATTGGCAGGCGTCTTGGCGAAACGGGGCGGATGCTTAGAATCTGGGCTCTCGATCGCAACGCGATTGTCTTTGGAAATTCCTCTTCACCAGGCAGTGTCATCGTGGCTGAGCTCGCTCATCACAATTTGGATATCAAACGCGTCGCGATCTTGTTCGCCGGCGGACCCGCTCCCGCCGCCAACGCGGTCATCAGCACCGCAGCGTTTTCGTTCCTGGAAGAAGGTGCTCAGGTCTTCGGCATCAAACACGGGTACAGCCGTTTGGCGGAGTACACCGCTGCCGGACCGTTGCAAGAAGGTGCCGACTACATTCGGTTCACACACGATTCGCTGACCCATGCTCGCAGCAGCCGTGGCATCATGATCGGAACCGCTCGGACCAACCCGGGCAAACACGTCAGCAGTCCCGAGCATTTGAAAGATCCGGAGTTGGTCGCTCCGCTTCGCCGAGTCTACGAAGGTCTGTGCTCGCTGGAAGTCGACGCGTTGATCTCGATCGGCGGTGATGACACGCTGAAGACCGCCAACAAACTCAAGATGTTCCAAGACAACCTGCCCGGAGACGCGCGTCGTTTCCCAGTGGTTCACTTGCCCAAGACGATCGACAACGATTACTCAGGCATTGATTTCACGTTCGGCTTCTTCACCGCCGTGGAAACTTTGGCCGAAGAGATTCGTAACTTGAACTACGACGCTGCCGCGGGCCGTGCGTATTTCCTGTGCGAAGCCATGGGCCGCAGCGCCGGTTGGTTGGCGTACGGTGCCGCGATTGCCGGCGAAGCCAGCATGGTGCTCAGCGTCGAAGACATCACCGGCGCACTGGCTGACGAAGAAGTCGTCAATCAAGACACCGGTGAAACTCGCAAGATCATGGCGATGGAACGAGTGATCGATCGCATGGTCGACATGATGATGGCTCGCGAACGGGAAGGTCGCCAATACGGCACGATCGTGATCGCCGAAGGCATGGCCGAGTACTTGCCATCAAAGTATCTCGAAGGAGTCACCCGCGACGACCATGGTCACATCAACATCTCGTTGGTGAACCTCTCCGCGGTCATGTCTCGATTGCTGGCCGCTCGCTACAACGAGCGAACCGGCCGGACTCGCAAGGTGAACGGCTTGCAAATGGGATACGAATCTCGTTGTGCACCGCCACACGCTTACGATGTCATGTTGGGATCGCAACTGGGCGTGGGTGCTTACCGAGCTTTGGTGGAAGAGAAACTCAATGGTGTGATGGTTTCGGTTTCGGGCCAATTCGATTTGCACTTCGTGCCATTCGAAGAGCTGGTCGATCCGCAAACTTTGGTCACCAAAGTTCGATTCATCGAGCAAAGCTCTGACTTCCATCGTCTGGCACGGTTCCTAGAAACCTGCGTCGACAACTGATTGTTGTGTGGCGGGAGGATTCTCGCCTTTCTGCTATCAACTACAAACGCTGGGATGCCGACCGCTTTTGCGTTGACATCCCGGGCAAAAGAACGTTGCCCGCTGAGCTTGGACGATTCGTCGGATCACGCCATCCTCGCATCGCGGGCATGCCAGGTGTTCACGATCATAAACCCGGTGCATGTTTTGGTAGTTGCCTGGATTGTTCAACGCGTTGCGATAAGTCCCGTCGCTCAGTGTGCTGCC
This sequence comes from Rhodopirellula bahusiensis, assembly GCF_002727185.1. Taxonomy (NCBI): domain Bacteria; kingdom Pseudomonadati; phylum Planctomycetota; class Planctomycetia; order Pirellulales; family Pirellulaceae; genus Rhodopirellula; species Rhodopirellula bahusiensis. Next base: position 66,963 of record NZ_NIZW01000020.1, on the reverse strand, counting down.
TTCGTGGTTGATGGCATCTTGTAGCACCAACGTGATCGCCGGGTGAATGCGTTCCCACTGCGGTTTGGTCAGCCGATCGCAACGTGTTCGAGGATCGACGCCGGCCAGAAATAGGATTTCCGCCGCGTACAAGTTACCAATCCCTGCGACGGCCGATTGATCCAGCAATGCCACTTTGATCGGGCGTTTGGAGGTCGCCAGATTCTGACGAAGTTCTGCGATAGTGACGCACATTGCATCCGGTCCCAGCCGCGAATCGACTTTTTCGCGGTAGTCACTATCGTCCATCCAGCGAATGGTTCCCAATCCGCGACGGTCCCAAACCAGCAGTTCAGTAGGGGATTCCGTGGGCGGATTCTCCGGCGATTCGTGCGGAGGTCGAAACTGAATTCGAAGTCGCAGGTGGTCTGGGTCCGGCGGATCGGCGAGCAACACCAGCCCCGTCATGCGGGGCTCGATCACAAGCCTCGATTGATCATCCAAGCACAGCATCACCCGCTTGCCACGTCGCTGAATCGCCACGATGAGTCGGCCACGTAGGCGGCGGTTGATGATGCTGACCGAGGGTTCGATCGTCATCGGTCGGCAATGGCAGGGCGGCAGTTCAACCCGCTCGATTTCGCGGCCGATGATTGGTGAGATGCCGCGGCACATCGTTTCGACTTCCGGCAACTCCGGCATCAGGATTCCAGTTGTAAGTGATCAGTGATCTCGATTTGTTTACAGACAAGGGCTCGTTCGGGTTCGGTCGCAATTATTTGCGGCTCCGTTTCACACCGGTTTCACGAGTGAGTTTTAAGTTGACTCGTCTGGCGTTGAAGATCGCTCATTCGTTATTGAAAAGGTATGCACGCGACTCACCTTCGACTGAATCAAGCGGATTCTGCCGAATCGGCTCCCCAGAATAACAACCTGCTCGGCCTGGATGCCGTGCGGGCGTGGGCTGCCGTTGGAGTTGTGATGTTGCACGCGTGCGTGCCCTACTCCGATCCCGATGTTCCTGGCCTGACCTGGGCGACAACCGACACACCTCACATGGGTCTGACGGCGCTGATGTGGGCGATCGAGATTGTCATCATGCCAATATTCTTGGTGATGGCTGGGTTTCTGGCGTTTCGAAGCATGTCCTCGCGAGGACCGCTGGCGACTTTGAAATCCAGAACTCGACGATTGGGTTGGCCATTTCTTTTAGCAGTCATTTTCTTGATCCCGGTCGACCTCTACGCGTGGTTGTTGGGTTGGTTGGCGGATGGCGTGATCACGCCTCGCCAGATGCGAGCATTGAAATTTGCCGAGGGACAGGATGAGCATCTTTGGGGATTGTCTCATCTCTGGTTCCTGCAGTACTTGATCCTCTACATCGCCGTTCTCGCAGGTGCTTGGAAGTGGTTGCAACGAATCGATCCGGCACGTGCCTTTCGGGTCGGCATGCCGCTAACCATGTTGGCTGCGGTGTTGGTGTTGTGCATTCATCCTGAAGTCGTGTGGGGATTCCAACACGCCTTTTTGCCGGTCCCTTCAAAGTGGTTGTACAGCGGTTGCGCCTTCGCGATGGGAGTGCTGATCGCACATGCGGATTCCAACCTGGTTTGGCTGAGGCAGATTGCAGGAAGAACTTGCGGTCCCAGTGTCATGCTTTGCGTTGCAACGACGGTCTTGGGCATTTGGGTGCTTCGGCAGACATCGTCCAGTGACGTCAACCAAGCGTCAGCGTTTCCGGTTGTGGTCAGTCCAATCACTTGGACGTCGCTCGCGTTGCTCACCGTCGCCAGTGCCACGGGTGTATCGCTGACACTGATTGGAATGGCGTGCAGGTTGGTGAAGAAGATTGATCCGATCACGCAACGATTGGCGACCGCATCCTTTGCGATCTACTTGTTGCATCATCCCATTTTGGTGCTGTTCCATGTCGCAGCCAAGCATGGCCTGCCCACGGTTTCGCCGGTGTTCAAAATGGCCCTTGGAACCACGGTGGCGGTATGGATTCCTGTGGGGATGCACTTCGTTCTTCGTGGCGTGATGGCTCGACGGGCTTCGAAGAATACCTCGCAAAGCGGTCAAGAGACCCCGTCTATTTTGCCGATGCCAATGGCCTCGGAGACATTGCCGTCGGAGCGGCGTTTGGCTGGCTAGTCGGTCTTAAGCACGTGAGCGGGAGTCCTTGGGCTTGATCACGTAGCGGCGTCTCTCCGAGACGCTGTCATTTGCGAGTTTCAGAGAGACTCGCCTACGTGAGGTTCTACCCAATCATTCCTGTCGACCTGCTTACGACAAGCCGGCAACCGCGTCTGCGAGACGTTCGTATTGTTCCAGTTTGTTGTAGGCCTGCGCTGAAATTCTCAAGCAGACGTTCGTCGCATCGAAGCGGAACACAGGAAGTTCAAAGCGATGCTCGTCCCGCAGTGATGTCCGGATGGCTTGAATTTGATCCGGCGAGTGATTCGCCCAAGACGGAATCGGAACCGTCGCGAGACTTCCTAGCATCGACTCCGGTGCGGGTTCCGAAAGGTTGAATCTCTCCAAAATGATGCGCCGCCCCGCGACGGCCAGTTGATGGTTGTGCCGCATCAGTCCGGCCAGTCGATTGGAATCTTCCGTTGGATGCAAACTCGCCAGAAAGTCGATTGCGGTTGGGAGAGCCAGCAGAGGCGACGGGTCGAAGGTTCCGGGCCAATTGAATTGGCTTTGGAATTTGCTCGGGCCGTAACCTTCCGTGTTCGCGCCATGGCTGATGATGGACGGTAGCACGTCGTCTTGGCAGTCTTGGTCGACATACAGAAAACCAGACACCTTTGGTCCGCACCACCATTTGTGATGATTCGCGGTGTAGTAGTCGGGCTGCAATTCGCTGAGGTTCAGGGGCAGCATTCCAGGTGCGTGAGCCCCGTCGACCATCACGCGAATGTTTTTGGAGTGCGCCAGTTCAATCAACTCGGCAATCGGCAGGACGATCCCTGTGGGGCTGGTCACATGGTCGATCAGCATCCACTTGGTCTTGGGCGTGATGCTCTGCTCGATCGCCTGCACCACTTCATCGGGATCGCGAATGGGGAACGGAATCGTTGCGGTGACCACCGACGCACCCGCTGCATCAGCGGCTTGCGCGACTGCGTTGATGCAGGCGTTGTAACCGTGGTTGGTCACCAAGATTTCGTCGCCCGGTTGCAGTGGCCACGAACGCACGACGGCGTTGACTCCTTCGGTGGCATTGCGAACAAACGCGATGTCTGGAGGTGACGCATGGATCTCATCGGCAACGGTTTGACGAACGAAATTTAATTTGGGTAGCAGTGACCGTTCCGGTGCCAGGAACTCGATGGGATCCTCTTCTAAGAGAGTCTGCCAATGCCGTTGGTCTTCGATCACGCAACGCGGTGTCGCTCCAAAGGAGCCGTGATTGAGGAAATTCAGGTCACTGCGGATCAGCCATGGTTCATGTCTGGTGTCGTTCAACGAAGGACCTGTTGGTTTAAAAGGATTAGTGTCAGGCGGGATGTCAAAGAGTGTCGCGATGAGTTGGCGTCGCGGCACCAGTGGAGCTCGCAAAGCGGCTATGATGAGTCGTCCAGCTGTGCCGACGCATGGCCTTGGGCCACCATCATCAACCGGGAACACAATGATGAGAAGCATTCACCGTCCATGGTTGCTCATTGTCACGTGTTTGTTGATGGCGCAGAAGACCGGCTATGCCGAGGAAGCGAATTCGGTGGTGGCGCATCGCGACCTGGTTTTTGCGGAGATCGAAGGCGAGGAAGATCGCCAGATTCAGTTGGACTTGTTTGTTCCGGCCATGTCACAGCCTCCGCCTCTTGTGGTGTGGATTCATGGCGGTGGATGGCGAAATGGATCGCGGCGGAACCCGAAGCTGATGGAAGTGACTGAAAAAGGATATGCACTGGCCAGTCTGAGTTACCGCTTCTCAAAAGAGGCAATCTTCCCGGCTCAGGTTCACGATTGCAAAGCGGCGATTCGTTGGTTGCGAGCCAATGCGGAACGGTATGGCTACAACGCGGACTGGATCGCGGTGGCGGGCAGCTCCGCTGGAGGTCACCTAGCTCTGTTGTTAGGAACGTCAGGCGACATTGCTGAATTGGAAAGCGAGATCGGTGGCAACCTTGATCAATCTTCTCGTGTGCAGGCCGTGATCGACTACTACGGCCCATCCGATTTCGTCTTGCGAGGGAAGACTCAACCCGAGCGAGCGTACACGGATCAGTCCGGCAGCTACGCGTTGCTGGGCGGCAAAGACGGGAAGGTTCCAGAATCCATGGAACGATTGGCCAGCCCGGCAGCCTATGTGTCTTCCGATGACCCGCCGCTATTGATCTTTCACGGAACAGCGGACAAGACGGTTCTGTTGGATCAAAGCGAACGGATGGTTGAATTGTACGAGCCACTTGGTCTGGACGTGGAATTGATCCAGCACGAGGGTGCAGGCCACGGCGGCAAGCAATTCTTCTCAGGAGATTCCCTGCAGCGAGCGATCGAGTTTTTGAACGCTCATCGACCTGGTTGAACCAAGAAAACTGGTGAGTGAGAGCCTATGATGGGCAACTGTTTTCGCTGTCTGCGTCGGCGAAATCGGATGACGGTTCCGCGGTGGATCGGCATCGAAGGCGGACGCTGTGGACTCATTCGGGGATTCGAGCATGGCATTGAGGTCGAGTGAATGGTTGTGTGGCGTCGTGACTCTGGTTTGCGTCATGGGGACGAGCCCAGTTGTTTTTGGCGATGAGGCCAAGCGTCCCAATGTTATCCTGGTGATGGCGGATGATCTGGGATACGCGCAGACGGGGTACTTTGAACATCCGTTGCTGAAGACGCCTGAGCTCGATCGATTGGCATCCGGTGGATTGCGTCTGGATCGGTTTTATGCGGCCTCAGCAGTTTGTTCGCCGACACGAGCGAGTGTGTTGACGGGGCGGTCACCCGAGCGAACCGGCGTGCCTTCGCATGGTCATGCTTTGCGACATCAAGAGCGATCAATCGCGACTGCGATTCGGAAGGCGGGCTATGTCACCGGGCATTTTGGCAAGTGGCATCTCAACGGCCTTCGCGGTCCGGGAGTTCCGGTTTTGGGCGAGGATCGATTCCATCCCGGGCGGTTTGGGTTCGATGTTTGGTTGTCGGTCACCAATTTCTTTGATCGTGATCCGTTGATGAGTCGGCGTGGAAAGTTTGAAGCCTTCGAAGGCGACTCGTCCGAAGTGATCGTGGAAGAAGCGTTGGATTTCGCGTCACGATCGGCACGGTCTCAACAACCGTTCTTCGCGGTGGTTTGGTATGGCACCCCGCACAGTCCGTTTGTGGCATCTGATGACGACATGCAGGCGTTGGTCGACGCGGGCGGGGACGCGGATGAAAAGGCAAAGTTGCAGAAGATCGTCGATGGAATGGATGACGAATCCCGCAATCACTATGGCGAATTGGTGGCCATGGATCGAAGTCTGGGAACTCTGAGAGCAGGGTTGGAGCGATTGCGAGTGCTGGACAACACGCTGATCTGGTTCTGCAGTGACAATGGTGGTTTGTCAGGCATCGAACCATCGACGACGGCTCCGTTGCGAGGACACAAGTCGCAGCTTTACGAGGGTGGGCTGCGCGTGCCTTGTGTGTTGCACTGGCCCGATCAGATTCAGGCGGGTCGCATCAGTCGGGTTCCAGCTTGTGCGACTGACATCGCGCCGACGCTGGTGGATTTGCTGGACTTGCCGGATGACTCTCTAATCAAGCCGGTCGACGGAATCAGCTTGCTGCCTCTGATTCAAGGCGTGGGTGAGGCTGTGGTGTCGCTTCGCGAAAAACCGATCGGGTTTCGTTTTCGCGGCAATTCGGCGGTGGTCGACAACCGGTGGAAGTTGATTCGCGAAACGCGAAAGCAGAAGGGGAAATCGGTGACGAGCGAACAGTTGTATCAACTGGACGAAGATGTCAGCGAAAGCAAAGACGTGACCGGAGACTACCCGGAAATTGCAACGCGTTTGAGCGAGTGGTTGGCCGAATGGAATGACTCCGTCGATGACAGCGTGTCGGGATTGGATTATCCCGAAGGCAGCGTGAATCCAGACCACGCTGAACCGAAGTTTTGGGCCGACGATTCGCGTTACGAAGTGTTTCTGGACGAGTGGCGTGAGCGACCGGAGTATCAATCGTTCTTGAAGACTCGGTTGGGAAAGTGAACTAACGGCCTTCGCGACGCATCGTCAATTCTCGTTGCATCTCCTCACCCAAGAAGTATTGGGCGGGGACGTAGGTGTTGCGATCCAACGGCACAGTCACGCGAACGGTAATGTCTTCCGTTGCATCGGTGATGTTCGCTGGTTCGACATCGAGCGTGAATTCATCGATTCCGATGGTGCCAAGGATGCGTGTCGCTTCGGCTCGGATTTCGGCGTTGGTTCCACCGGGAATGATCCCGACGCGGGCGCCTTCGTAGACAGCGTTGTCGACGGTGTGGCGAACCATCGCCACTCGCATGAATTCAAAACCTGCGAAGAAGAACAGGAACAGCAACGGGACGACGATGGCGAATTCGACCGCAACTGCACCTTGCCGAGAATTCGGTTTGGAGAGGCGATGGTGAGAACGTGTTGGCGATTGCATGGGTATTCGTCGGCAAGGAAGTGGTTTGGGAGTTCGGGAGGTCAGCGGTTCTATTCCGTCAGAACCGTTCCGAGTGTCAGGGCAATCTCTCGGTAGATCTCTCGTAGTTGATCGCCATTGGTGGCGTGGAAGTGACGTCCGCCGCCAATTCGTGCCACATCTTGCATCCGGCCAAAGTCGGCTCCGGCACCAAAGGTGATGGTGTGAATCGTGACGCCGTCCGCTGCGAGATCAGTGGCAACGACTCGTGGTTCAATGCCACGATTGTGTCGGCCATCGGTCATCACAATCATCGTGCGTTCGACAAATTCGGGTGGTCGACCACGCAGTGCAATCGCTTGGCCAGCTTGCATGCCACGGGAAATACTGGTGAAGCCGCCGGTTCGCAGGCCGTCCATCGCGTTTGTGATCTCGGCGAAGTTTTCGGTCAGCTGTACGTCTTCGCTGGCACGGTCGTTGTACGACGCCAGCCCGATTTGTTCATCCACCGGTGTGGTCGCGAGCAAGTCGGTGAAGATCTGAATGGCGCCTCGCAAATCATTGAAACGACTGCCGCTCATCGAGCCGCTGCGGTCAACCACCAGCGTGATGTCTCGTTCGACATAGGTTGCCGTAGCGAATGCTTCGGGTTCGAAGATCGATGTTCCTGTGATGTTTCCGAAGAACAATGGGACTGGCCCAGACAAAGATCCAGTGGTGCGTTGACCGTTGACTCGGACGCCGTTGAATGGGGCTTGCCCGGAGGTGAACGCGTACTTGCCATCGGCTTGACGTTCGGATCGCCCAAACTGAAAGTCGCGATCAGCCAGCAGAAGAGGTTGTCCGTTGACCAAATTGGCTTGAGCGATTTGTTGGCCACGTCGAACGGCTTCGTTGCGATCCAGTGTGTCGGCCAAAGTCGTTGCGGCCGCATTGGCTGCCGCATCGGTCGAGGATCGCAGTTCGGTTCGCGACAAGTGCATCTGAGCGATATCGATCGAGAATGCGACGACGATCAGGAACAAGAACATCATGATCGCGATGAGCACCAGCATCGCCCCGTGACGTTGCGGTGCACGTCGAGCTTGACGGAGATCGACGGCGACGCAACGATCGCGAAGTTGACTGGACAGCGTCGACTTGGAAGTGGAGGCGGGAAGCATGATGCAGTTCCGGACGAGTCGGTTGAAAGTGGGGCGAGTCAGGCGTGCGGCGGAAGTTCAAAAGGCGGCAGACGATCTCACTGTTTCAGCATCACCGTGTTGACGGTGAGCTGACGGTCGGTGAGGAATCGACCCAACAGAGGACTGTTTCTCGCACTCGAAGCGGTCACCGATGTCATGACCTCAGCAGCGCGATCGGCGTCCAGTGATTCGCCATTGGGGTACGTGATTCGGTAGCCGACGATGCCGCGAGAATCGAGGATCGATCGAGCTCGTGCCGCGGCATCAGCATTGCTTCGTCCATCACGAATCGCTTCGCGTGTGGATTCATATGCTGCCACGTTGAGTGACTGTTTTAAGAAGATCATGCTGGATGCTTCGATGGAACCAAAGACCAGCAGGATCAAGACTGGCAAGCAAACGGCAAATTCAACCGTAGCCACACCGGAGCGACGACGGCTTGGGCGTCGAATGGGAACATGTTCGTTCCCTCGTTTGGAGTTGGGTAAAGGCATCGGTTTGAAATCAGGCGTTGGTGGTGGATGAGCTGTTTTCGCTGCCGGCGGCGTCCGCTTCGGAGTCTGTCAGCAAACCGGTTCGTTGAGCCATGCTGTTGAACGAGTCGGCGACGTCTTTCCAAAAGTCATTGGTGCGGAATTTCAGGGGAGTGACCGGTCGGCCTTCGGCGGCGTTGAGGATCTCCGTTCGCAATCGCATGATTGGGCCGGCGAATCGATTGGTTAGCTTCAGCGTGTCCAGAACGAATGCTGGAATCAGTGCGAGCGAGATCAAGAAGAACGGTAGGAAACGTCGAACGCAGTCTTCGAGTGATTGTTGCCAGCTCAGGTCGGGTTGCTCGAAGAGTCGCAGCCAAAGCAGCAATGCGATGGAGTTGCACACAAACAAGACGATCCAGTGGAAGGCAATCTTTCGAACGACGCCGTACTGAACTGTGCGGTCAACGACCGTCGTGGATCGGTCCTTCCGTGATGGTTGTGTGCTGGCTGCGATGGACATGATGCAAACCGTTTGAACGTTTTGGGTGCTGACAGAGGGAAAGAGTTGTCGCAACCGCCATGATGGCAACGGTTGCATCCAACCCTAGTTCGCATGGTTCGACTGGCGACGCCAACCTGACGGGTGGCATCCGAGCAAACGAGAAAGTCGATGGACAAAGCCGGTTGTAACGATCGTGAGGGCGCGCCCCGGCAAGCTGGTTGGGTTGAATCGGGAGAGGGACTGGCTGACAATGAACAAATCCCCACGCACCTTCACCGAGTCCAATTCCCATGAACGACAACGGCTCCTCCTCCGACTCTCAATTCGCGATCATCCCCGATCGTGAGTCGATCGAAACGGTTCAACGTGATATCCGTTTTTTTCCCACTGAAAACACGTCGCCTCAGTTGCTGAGCCCCGATCAAATCGAGGCTTGGAACCGAGATGGGTACCTCGGGCCGCTCGATGTCCTCGATGCAAACGAGTCCGCTTCTCTGCGTGAGTACTTTGATGCGTTGCTGGCAGAGACGATGGCGGCGGGAAAAGACAGCTACTCGATCAGCAGCGCTCACTTGAAACACGCACGCGTTTGGGATTTGTTACAGCACCCAAAATTGGTCAGCTACGTTTCAGACTTGTTGGGTGAAAACGTGATCGGTTGGGGATCTCATTTCTTCTGCAAAATGCCCGGGGACGGCAAGCGTGTCGATTGGCATCAGGACGCCAGCTATTGGCCGCTGACTCCAACAAAAGCGGTGACCGTTTGGTTGGCGATCGACGACGCCGATTTGGACAACGGTGGAATGGAAGTCTTCACCGGTTCTCACGAACATGGGCTGATTGACTTTGACATGACCGATTCCGATTCAGGCAACGTCCTGGACCAAGTCGTCAGTGAACCGGAGAAGTATGGGGCGCACCGCTTAACGCCTGTCCATGCTGGCCAGGTGTCGATTCACAGTGACCTGTTGGTTCACGGATCGGCGTCCAACCAGAGTGATCGCAGACGTTGCGGTCTGACGCTTCGATATTGTCCAGCGGACGTGACCGCGTATCTGGGTTGGGAAAAGAAGGGAGTGATCGTTTCGGGCACCGCCGCGGCGGACAAGTGGCCGGGAGCTCAACGCCCTGAATCGTTTGTTTCTTGAGTCATCTCGTTGACGCAGTGATCGTGATTCAAGCCGAATGGATCCTGGTCGTGTGGAGTTAGTTGATTGATCGTTCGAGCCTGTCAGTGGCGTTTGATAGGGAAACGTGAAGAAAAAACGGTAAAGTTCGCCCGCTTCGGTTCGTTCCTGACAGGACTCTCGGTTCCGTAGAACGGGCCGGTGTTTATACTGTCGCGGTTCCTGTGCGATTGGACGTTGGCGGGCCGAGTGTCTTTGGCCGACCAATCTCTCGCAGTGTTTCGAGCGATTCTGCAATTGATGCGGTCTCGCGGCTTTTTCTTCTTTTGTGATTTGTTCGATGACTCTGGCTTCTGTCTATCAGTCCACCGATTGTGCGATTTCGTTTGAGCTTTTCCCGCCCAAGACCTCCGAGGGTGTGGATCTGCTTTGCAAAAACGTCGAGCGGTTGATGCAGTTCAGCCCGAAGTACTTCACATGCACTTATGGCGCAGGTGGTTCGAGCCGCGGGACGACGCTGGAAGTCCTGCAAAAGGTCAAGCAAATCACAAAGTTGCCCGTTGCATCACACCTGACATGCGTTGGTTCGACGGTAGAAGAACTGGAGGGTTACCTCACCGAGGCCGGCCAGACCGGAGTCGATTACATCGTTGCGTTGCGTGGAGATCCACCCAAAGGCACAACGCAGTTTGAGGTGACGGACGGTGGTCTGAAATACGCGAATGAATTGGTGGAATTGATTCGAGGTCGATTCAGCGATCTGGGGATCGCGGTCGCTGGATATCCCGAAACGCACCAGGAGGCGGTGGACTTTGAGACCGATCTGACCAATTTGAAACGGAAGGTCGACGCGGGCGCCGACATCGTCATCACGCAGTTGTTCTACGACAACGACGATTTCTATCGGTTCCGGGACGCCTGCCAAAAGGTCGGAATTGAAGTACCGATCGTTCCGGGCATTCTGCCGGTCACCAATTTCAAGCAGGCGAAACGAATCGCTTCGATGTGCAAGGCAGCGATTCCACAATCACTGGAATCGGCGATGTCGGAATCGGAAGACACTCAGCATCAATTCCGCGTTGGCGTCGAGCACGCTCGCCAGCAAACAATTGATCTGGTGAACAATGGTGTCCCCGGGATCCATTATTACGTTCTGAACAAAAGCGAAGCCGCCGCTGATCTGCTGGACGGGCTTCAACTGTAGGTTGGTTGACCTAGGCGAAGCTTGAATCTTTTTTAAGGTCGTCGAGATTCGCTTTGGTCGTGTTTTGTGTTGCTCTGGGTCGCGTTGCGTGCTCCGGAGCCTGCATAATCGGACCAAGCGGACCTTGGCTTGTGACGAAATGTCGCTTTTGCCAAATCACGACGTGATGGGAACGTCGAAAGGAAGGGTTAGAGAGCTAGGCTTTCGTGTCCACCGACCTTTTGAACGAGACGACACCCATGTTCGCTCCCATTTCGATGCCGTACGTCCACACGCTTCACGGTTTGACCTATCGGGTCTCACCAGTCTCGCAGCGTAGCGAGAACGAAGACCCACAAACTTCGCGACGCCGTGAAGAGCATGTGGTGGATCGTCCAACACCCAAACGCCGTGATTCCGAAGAGCAGAACCTCGATCAAGACGCGTAGTTTCGCGTCCGGTTCCGAGGCAAGTTCTTAGCCGAATCAACTCGCGTCAAAACGAGTATCGCCACCGGTCCAGTTTGAACTCGGTGGCGAATCGTTGATCTGATCAATCGTTTTCGGCTGTTCCAACACCGTGTTGAAAAATCAACGCGTCGCTCACGGTTCGTCGTGGCAACGCCAGGTGAAGGTCTCGGACGCTGAAGTCACTCAGCGAGGTTTGCCAATCGCGAATAGTTTGTCCTTTGTGCTGATGAAGATTGTTTCATCCGCTGCGACGGCTGTGCTGTAGACGCTGGTTCCCATGTTGATCTCTTCGATTGGTTCGTTGTTCTCAGCACCGAATTCGAAGACGCAAACGTCTCCGTCTTCGTCACCGATGTAAACCTTGTCATCAGCGATCAACGGGCTGCCCCAGCTTTGGGCAAACATGTCGTAGGTGAAGTGCACGATGGGAGTTCCGTCGTCGTTCCCCTTGGCGTCCAAGCAGTGGACCAACCCAGAGAAGTCTGCGATGTAGAGGACGTCGTCCTTGATCGCGACCGTTCCACAACTGCGGTGCATTTCTTCTTCGAAGTCGATTTCCCCGTCTTCGTTTTGGTCAGCCAGCGAGTAGTGCCAAATGACGGCAGAATTTGGGTTGTCGACTGCGGTCTCTCCCTTTTCGGCTTCAACCGCTTGAATGCGTTTGTGATCAATCGGTTCGCGGCTGTCGCCTTCCATCTTCACCGCCAATTGAGGCGAGACATCGCCGCGCTTGGTTGGGTCGATGCACCATAGGTGACCTTCGCCTTCGCCGTGTTCAGGGTCTTGCCCGACGGCGATGTAAACCCAGCCGTCGTAGGCGACCGGGGTCGCGATCAGGTTATTGCGAGTCCCTTCGCCGCCCAGGATCCATTTTGATTCCTTCGGATTGCAGTCAAACTTCCAAAGCAATTCGCCAGCACCATCTTTTCCGCCATCAGCTTTGAAGCTGTACAACCATCCGTCGCCGCCACAGAACAGAACTTGTGGAACGCCACCGAGGACTTCGATTGAAGGCGACGACCACTGACCGTGAAGGATGTTGGCGCCGGGGGACTGGTCGGTCCACAGAACTTCACCGGTGTTCTTGTTCATGCAAATGAAGCTGGGGGCTTCCGGAGCGGGCAAGTTGATGTGCGATTCGTCGAGGCCGTTGCTGGTGTTGACGAACAGCAAGTCGCCATAGCTGGTGACGCTGCAGGAGCACATGTTGTGTTGGCTGACCCCGAGTTCATCCATCATGTTGAAGACCCAGATCACATCGGCGTCTTGTTTGTCGTCCACTGACAACGTCTTGAAGATCGAGATGCGAGGTCCGAGTTGTTTGATCGCCAGCGAACGCTCGACGCCACCAAACTTGCCTTTGGCGGTCCATGATTTGTTTTCGGCGAGTGTTTTGATCTCGATGTCGCTTTCAGGATCGCTTCCAGCGTCTGTCAGAACCTGCGTCAAAGCTTCGGTCAATTCACCTTGGTTCAGTGAAGTGAGCGAATCTTCGTAGTCGCTGCCTTCGCCGCTGTTCATCAAATCGCCCACTCGAGCAACTTCGTTTTGGACTGCTCCGTCGTCTTCGCCGTCATGGAATCCTTGGGTGTCCAAGCAACGGACCTCGCCGCGACTGGTAACGAACCAAAGTCGTTCGCCTTCAACCAACGGTGCACAACAAATGCCCTGCAAAGGCCAGTCGTGGACTCGACCTGTGATCAGTTTTTCGCTGCTGTGTTGCCAAAGGAAGCTTCCGTCTTCTTGGTCGAATGCGAGCAAGCATCCGAGGTCGACGTTGCTGGGGTAGCGTTTTAGGTAGCCGTTGCCGTTGTTGGTGCCAACGTAGACTTGGCCGTCAGCGACGACTGGGTTGCCGTAGGTTTGGCTGCCGAGGCTGGAGAACCAACGAACGTTTTCGGCTTTGGATCCGTCCCATTCGCCCGAACGACGATCGAATTTGCCGATGTTCCAGCTTTCAGGCAAGTTCTTCGCGTTGGGAACGTTGTTGCGAACGCGGGTGCCGCCCCACTGTGGCCAATCTTCACCGGACTCCATGACTTTGGCAGGAGCCATGAATTCGTTCACGTCGGCAGGCGAACCGGAATCCGACTTCGATGTGTCAACGTCGGCGACAACCGTTTCATTCGCGGCCGCTGCGACCAGCGTGGCCGTGCTCAACGGGACAGGTGGCTGGCAACCGCTCAAAAGAACCGTTGTCAGTGTGCCCAGTATCGCTGAGCCAAGCATCAAGCACCAAGCAGAAAATTCAGAGCGAGCCATGATTGTTTTTTGGAGGGAGGGATCGTTGGGTGTTGGAAGCGGATCGCGAAAGTTGGAGGTTCGCGATCTCGCTGCTGGTTGGGAGGGAGTTCAATAGGTCAGTGACGATGGACGTGACGGGCGAACCGGCCGCGCCGATTCGATCACTCGTTGGGGGTGACTTCCAAGTTGTCGATGTAAAGTTCCGCGACCTTCGCATTGCCATACAAACCGGGGCTGGCTGACAAAACAGGGATTTTGTCTTCCGCGGTCACGGTCCAGTCAGCCGGCTCGTCTTCACCGCGGGGCCAAACTTTGCCTTTCAGCACGGCAATCGCGTCGTCGCCACTGCCTTCGATTTGGGCTCGGAATTTCATCCGGTACCACTGGTCTTCTTTCCAAGGAAAATCAACGGTCTGGGCCATTCGCAATTGCGGTGACCAGGATCGGATTTGCAGCTGTTGGCTGTTGCCCATCAGATCCAAGACATAACCGTGCGCGGTCAAACCAATGTCAGGGAGTTGATCGTTGGCACGACTGCCGCGAACGTCGGCGGCGATGGTGTAGTTCTTCAGTTCGCTGGATCCCATCCAAGCACGGCTGCGTGCTCCCTTGGGGATCGTGCTGATCTTGACCAGAGCGGGCGAGCCATCGACCGGACGGATGACATGGCGATAGCGAGCACCAACCCACGAAAGAGGTGGATCGTTCAATTCATCGAAGTTGAATGCCCAAGGCAGTTCGGGGACGATGCGAACTCGAGTGCTGCCGGAAACGCTTCCAACTTTTGCGATGATGGTTGCCGCTGTGTGAGCGACGTCGGAATTGGCGGTGAAGACGTTGCCTTCGACGGAGCCCGGACCTTCGACGCTGAACGTGACGTCCGAGCTGGCTGGGTCAGCCAGACGTTGTCCGAGACGATTGAACAATCGAATCGACAACTCCATCGTTTGACCCGGATGCAGCAGTCCTTCTGCAGGGGTGATCAGCAATTGAGCGGGCTCAGGGTTTTCTTCGATGTCCGTTTCACCGAGCAATTGCTCCGCCAAAACCAGTGGTTTCTGCTTCGATTCGGGTGAACCGACGCAGTACAGAGCTGACGCACCTTGGAAATACAGGTTGCCATTGGCCAGGATGGGCGAGGAATGGAATGCTTCGTTGCGGATTCGACCCTTGTTAAGAAACTCGACGCCGTCGTCGGTCATTTCAAGGATCGCCCAGCGACCGTTTTCGGTCAGGACATAAAGCTTGTCATCCGCGACCAAAAGTGATGGCCATTGTTTGCGGTCACCGATCGCGATTCGTTCAGCAATCAAGTCGCCGGTTTCGGTGTCGATGATCCAAAGTTTGCAGCGGTCATCGACCACGTACAGACGATTGTCCACGACAACAGGAGCGCTGCGGCCGACGACCAAACCTTCGAGCTTCCATACTTCTTTGCCGTAAGTTTCTTCGCCAGTTCCGCCAACTTCGACGGAGGCGACCGCGCCCATCGAACTGCCGGACATGTTCTCTTCGCTGTGGCTGGCGTAGACCCGATTGCCGTCCACCAGAGGTGTGGCAAACATTCCGCGACGGGAAAGATCGTGGTGCCAGAGCGGTTTGCCAGTTCGAGGTTGGATGCCCCAGACCGCTCCATCGCCCGTACCCAGAATCAATTGCCGTTGGCCTTCGATCGTGGTCAGCGTGGGAGCGGAATAAGTCGTGTCATTGGGCAAATCCTTGGTGCCGCTGAACCAGATGACTTCTCCGGTCAGTTTGTCCATCGCGATGAGGCGGTGGTTGGGTTTGGCTGCTTCGCCCCAGTTGATGATGATGCCGCTGATGATCACGAGGTCTTCGTGAATCACGGGGAAGTTCGTACGACCACCGTAGGTCGACAGCATTCCAAATTGTTCGTGAAGTGGTTTGCTCCAGACGGTTTGGCCTGTTTCGCCATTGATGCAGAGAAACAAGTCGCAAACGCCCAGGGCATAGACGTTCCCAGTTTCTGGATCCGCGACAACGCTGCTCCAGCCAACTCGTGTGTCGGGAACATCGGACATCCAGACGTTGAAGGCGTTTTCCCAGAGGGTTTCGCCCGTTTCAGCGTCCAAGCAAACGACTTTCTCGCCTTCGGTGTCCGTTCCTGGATTGGAACGCATCATCGTGTACAGCCGACCATTCATCGCGACTGGTGTGCTGCGAGTACCGATGTCGTCGCGTTTCCACAGCAGGTTGCTTCCTTCGCCGCCTTCGGAATCCCAGTCTTCAACCAGGTTTTCAGCGTCGGCGGTCCCGTTGAAGTTGGGACCTCGCCAGTAAGTCCAATCCGCTGTTTTGCCGCTTTCTTGGGCGTGGGCGGTGTTGGATCCGAGGGTCACGCCCATGCAACCCATCAAACACAGCAACAAAGCGACGGCGCGGGGCGTGCGATCCTGTTGTTGTGAGGTCCTTAGGGAGTGTGGCGAAGTGACTGAGCGGCGCAACGTCGCGAACATCAAGGATTCCGGTGGGGCAGGGCAGGGATGGGGTGGGGTAGCAGCGGTACGACAGGATAATTCGAATCGTACTAGTTGAAATGATTTTAGCGTGCCGGCACCCGTCGCGTGCAATCCCCTCGAATGCTCAAAAGAGTAAAAGCTGGCAAGTCGGACATTTCTCCGCGTTTGAAAGGCCTATCAACGGCAAAGACCCCCGAATTTGCGTCGCGGATGCACGGGACAGTCGCGTTTCAGGGCCTGTCAGCATCGGGATCGCCGAAGTGTTCGTCCGCGGCGTCGAATTCTGGTGTGCAAACGATCAGAACTTCCATCTTCCCGATTGCTCGATGTTTGACTCCGGGCGGAATCAGAATGGACATCAAAGGTCGAACCGGGTGGAGTTGGCCGTCGAGTTCGATGGCCGCATCCTCGTCGCACTTCAAAATCACATAAATCTCAGTGTGATCGCGGTGGTAATGCGACTTGGCATCGAGGCTGATTTGCGTCAGGTGAAGCGTGCCGGGGAAATCGGGTGAAGCCGCAAAGGCTCGCCGAGCCCACCCGCAGGGGCATTCGACTGGTTCGACCAGAGTCAAATCCACGATCTCAGGCTGAGTCGCTGGCGGGGGCGTCGCTGGATTCCTCGATGTACCGAGTTCTGGGCCGGGTTTCATGGCTGGCGGTTCCACACGGAAAAACGCTCGGATTGAGCTTGTTTTCTGGTCGTCAGAGGGGGTTTTTGTCAGTCTGGATCGATTGCATGCATCGTACCAGAGGATTGTTCGGGACGACCCGCACCCGCCGAATAACCGGGCTGAAATTCCGTAAGCCGCAAACGTTAACAAGCTGCCGAAAAACACCCAAACCACTGCATTGAACCCCAGGTGTCGCCGATACGTTTGTTGTCCGACCGCATGAGTCGGGCCTGTGACGCTCCCGGCGTGGCTGGCTCGAACACAACTCAGGCGACTCGGGTGACCCAGAGGTGCAGACAGCGGATGTCTGTATCTGGCAGATGTTTCTCCACTGAACGACAGGTTTGACAACACCGTCGCCAGGCATTCTGGCACGAATCGAAATGGATTTCAGAACTGAACGAAGTCAGCGGGCTGGGTGCTCGCACCTGGTTCGGTTTGTGTTCTGAAGTCTTCACCTCGGGACTTGATCGTCGGCGACTTCGTCCGACGACCGTGTCCCCAAGGGCACCGATTCAACGGTGAGGTTGCAAAATCGCAAGTGATGGATCACTGCCGACAACTTCCCGCAACAATCTCGAGAGGGAGAATAATCTCCGATGAAGCGGACAATTTTAACATTGACGATGGTCGTGGCGAGTTCGGTCTGTACGCAAGGCTTCGGCTTTGACTTGCTTGATCGCATGCTCGGCATGAAAGGCTGCGGCAGCTCAACAGCTTGCTGCGAAGCTCCTGTTTGCGAGCCCACTTGTGGCTTGGAAGCACCTTGCGGTGGTTGCGACAGCGACTGCGGATGTGCTCCTGCTTGCGAACCCGATTGTGGTTGCGAAGCCCCTTGTGGCGGTTGCGACTCCGGTTGTGGCTTGCTGAAGGGTGGCTTGTTGGGCGGCTGCAACAGCTGTGCAGAACCAACTTGCGGTTGCGAAATCGCTGATTGTGGCTGTGCACCTGCATGCGAAACCGCTTGCGAACCAGCTTGTGGTTGCGAAATCGCTTCTTGCGAACCTTCGTGCTGCGACAGCGGATGCAGCATTGGCAAAGGCGGCTTGCTGAGCAAGTTGTTCGGCGGCAAAGGCTGCAACAGCTGCTGCGAAGCTCCTTGCGAAATCGCTTGCGAGCCAGCTTGTGGTTGCGAAGTTGCTGATTGCGGCTGTGGATCGCCTTGCGGTTCAGCATGCGAACCAGCTTGCGGTTGCGAAGTCGCTTCTTGCGAACCTACCTGCTGCGATAGCGGTTGCTGCAGCGTCGGCAAAGGTGGCTTGCTGAAGAAACTCTTCGGTAACCTCGGTTGCAAGAAGAGCAGCTGCTGTGACATGGGCTGCGACGCAGCTCCTTGTGACACCGGATGCGGATGTGGATCGACCTACGCTGCTCCTACTGCCGCACCTGTTGCTGCTCCTCAAGCAGCTCCAATGCCACCAGCACCGATCGTAGATCCAAGTGCAAGCATTTCCCGTAATCGTCGCGTCATTCAGGCCAGTGCCAGCTACGTTCGCTGAGTGAACTTGTTCACTTGATGAAAGTAGACCACTGCGTCAAACAGACGTGACCTCAAAACGCCTCGGCGAAGGGTAACCTTCTCCGGGGCGTTTTTTTATGCGCCCACATGGTTTGATCAAGCACCGCGAATGACGGCGTAAATGCTGATCTGCATTCGCGAAAGTTTGTCGATGAAGTCCTCGACCAACTCGATGGGCTCGATGTCCTTCATGTCCGTGGATTCAATCGCCAAACAATCCGGTTTGGTTTCGGAGCCCACGACAGGGTCCAACGAAATCCATTGATCGTCGACTTTGGCCACCACCCAAGCGTGATAGACAAAGCGGTTGCCATCAGGCAAACGGGCACGAGTTTGGAACGGCAATGCCAAGTCTTGCGTCGGTGAGATGTGGTCGGCCGTTTGATGACGAATACCCATCACCATCCGAGCTGGGATGCCCGCGGATCGCAATAGAGCCATCAACAAAATCGACTGCTCGGTGCTGTCCGCGGTCGAAGAGTCAGCGATCTGGCTGGCCGATCGCATGCCTTGCGAGAGCGGTTCGAACGATAACAGAGAGTGAACCGTGCGGTTCATTTCCATCGCTCGTTCAGCCGTGGTGAAGTCGGGGCTGTTGGCGGTCGCCTTGGCGATGCGACGCACAGTGGCGGACCGATAGTCCAACAAGGAAGTCGCCGCCAAATCCGCCGGCGTGCTGTCACCGTCGAATTGGTCAAAGCGGTCGCGAAGCTTTGATTTGGGAACCGGGACACGCGAAACGATCAATTTCTGTTCGACACCGTCGCCGCCGCGTTGGAGATACTGTCGCGGTGCCAATGCAATCTGCTTGTCTTCTTCCTCAGGTGGCGTTTCCGATTTTGGTTCAGTCGCTTCTTCATCGCCCGCGGGAACTGACTCGGGTGCGGGCGGTTTGGCCCACATGATTTTGTAGCCGACCTGTCTGAGATCACCCGCCAGCAGACTGGATTCAGTCTCCAGTGGTTTGCCCTGGACTTGAAGAGAGATCGGATAGTCCTGGCTCAGGAATTCTTGTCCCAGCAACTTGTATTGCGACTCTTTGCAACCGTACGAAAATCGCTGCTCGTTGGAGACGTGGTAGAGCTGGACCTGACCTTGATCGTCAAACCAATAAACGCTTTCTCGTTGACGTTTGGGGTCGAGCGACAACAAGCACGACGCTTCCTGCAACACGACCTCTTGGAAGCCAGCCGGAGTCAACACCGAGGGTGATGCGAGTGAGTTGTGTTGAAGACGAAGCGTTGCGACTTCACCCAAGATGGGAAGCAAGACTCTGGCTTCACGAGTCTCGCCTTCTTTCAGCGGCTTTCGGCGCAGTGTTTGGTAAACGTGCAATGGTCCGCCCAATGGCGAGTTGATCCGCAACGTCTTCTTCTGAGTCTTGACCAGTCGATCATCGACGAACTGCACTTCGTTCGGTGTGATTTCGATGGTTCGGTGCGATTCGATCGGCCCGCGTCGAAACGTGCAGTCCACTTTTTTGAGATCGCCATTGGCATCGTGCCAAAACGTCTGCTGATTAGATTCGAGGATCTGCAACATGCCTCGATAGGTCAAGCCTTGTTCTTCCAATTCGACCTTGATCTGGTTGTCGACGGTGCGAGTGGACTTGGCATGAATGCCGCCGAGAATCGTTGATCGGAGGCTGTGAACTTGCCAGGTCTCCCATTCGTCGGCGAGCTGGTTTTTGATCGCACCTTCGGAGGGCCGAGACGCAGGTTTTCCGGAGATCGTTTCCATCGTGTCGGATGGCGACTGACCCGGTGAGAGAATCTCCGGCATTCCGGATTGACGCATCGCATCGGCGGCTGAACTCGGTCGCGCCGTATTGCTGGCTTGAGAAGCAAACGAAGACGATGCCTCGGGGTGCCACGGTGCCGGTTTCTCGAACGTCTCGATGTCGTACCGATCCGGCACGTCGCATCCCAATGGGGCCAAGGTCACTGCCACACACAGTGTGATCAGCGAAGTCTTCAGCGATTCTCGACGTCGAGGTTCCACCACGGGAGTTCCTTCTGAGTCAAATTCATCGTGAAAAAATGATGAACGACCTGCGCGAGAGATTCGGAGACGGGACAAGGCCCGCCGGAATGCTGTTCGATCCATCATGACCAGCCGCCTGAAAGCGTTTTCAAAGAAGCGTGTTTGAGATTGACGGCGTCTGAATACCGCTGACCTACCAATGTCGACTCCCTGGCTTTTGTGTCAACCGCTTTCGGTGGGTTCTGTTCACCTGTTGGCCATTTGGCAGCACCTTGAGCGGAACGGTTGTGACGGTCCTAGCGGTGGAAACGCTTGGGGGGCCGGCACAATAGGCATTCGGTGAGTTTTGAGCGGTTCTGGATGTGTTGTGGGCTCTTGTTCGAGGCGTGACCTAGCTTTGTGTGTTCACCAGTCGCAGCGGTGGACCGGCTCAGGCAATCTTTTCCACCCTGGTGTCGACATCACAAACGCGTCGAAAATTACCAATCAAATGGGCTTTCTCAAACGCATCCTTCGTCCAACGGCACAGGACGACGCGATTCCAACATCCGCACCTGGCAGCTTCGAGCGTCTTTCCGACGAAGAGTTGCAGGTTCACATGGGGATCAAAACCTATGGCATGTTTGAATTGACTGACGCCATCCGACCATCCTACGACGTGCAGATTTCGCCACGTCAGGGATTCCGATACGACAAATACGTCGACGAATCCAATGGGTCTACCACCCCGGTGATCATGGCCGCCGCATCCAAACCCATTTTGATGGATGTGTTCTTGGATCTGATCGATCAACTGGGCAGTGTTGTCGATGTCGTCTTGGAAACCAGCCATCACAGTTCTTCGCAACACGAAGATCTGTACCGGGAACACATCGACGTGCCGGTGCTGAAAAGCATCTTGATGGAATTCGAAGACGTGTTGCTAAACGACGGTTGCACCGGAATCGCAATCATCAACACGGCCAAGCAACAGGAAGTCCAGCTGGATGAACACAAGCTGTTGATTGCCTACGGAACACCACTGGATGGATTCCGTCAAACGCTGATCAATTCCGATGTCTACCCAGACGACTCGATCAAGTTTGTCACCGAAGCCGAACACGTGCACAGCAGCAGCGAACGCTTGTACGACAAGTTCCAGCAATTCAAAACCCGCTTGGGCGTTGAAGACGAACACGAGCCCGAATGCGGTGCCTGGTGATCGATCGGGCTCGCTGTTTCAGTAAGCCCGATTCAAACCCGCAGCGATCACCAGCGTGCCGGCGACTGACTCCGGTATTGCATGGTATGTCGTTTTGATTCCTGATTCGGCCAGCTTGTCACAGACGCTTTGCGTGAATGCTGGTTGATGAATCAGCACGCTGCCGGTGCCTGCTAACGAGCATGGTCGAGTGGTCATGCCGAGCCGATCGACCAGTGTGTGCACCATCTCAGCTAAATCTGTGGATGCCTGATCAATGATCTGCATCGCAACCCGATCGCCGGAACCAGCTACATCAAAGACGAGTGGCGCGAGCGAGGCGATCATGATTCGGTTGTTGGGGTCTGCATGAAGGATCGGAATCAATTCACTGGCCGATGTGATTCCAAGATGGTCCAGCAAGCGTTCGTGCAGTTGTGTGCTTGGTCCGCGTCCATCGTCGGCGCGAACAACTGCACGCAATGCCGCGAGTGAAATTTGGTAGCCACTGCCCTCATCGCCAAGCAGGCTTCCCCAGCCGCCGCATCGCGACCTGTCACCATTTGCATTCTGACCCAGTGCCAGCGAACCGGTGCCCGCGATCAGTGCGATTCCGATCCCGTCTGACGAGGCGGCATATAGCACTGGCAATGCATCATCGATGACCGTTAATTTGCTGGTCAGTTGACATTGGTCGGCCCAAGACCGGATGCGTTGTTGTTCAACATCTCGACCGGCACCCGCGAGTGCCAAGCAAGCACTCTCGACGGTGACTTGGGAAAGCTCCGCATCTGTGAAGGCTCGCTCGACCGCCTGATTCAAATGATCCAACGCCGTCTCGAAGCCAACGCCGCGAACATTGGACGATCCCGAACGTCCTCGACCGATGATTTTCATCGTGTTTGAGAGATCGCTTTTGGCGGTGAAGTTGCATCTCGCCAACCAAGCGACGGTCTTGGTGCCGCCCCCGTCGATTCCCAAAATCAGTCCGTCTGACGCATTCATTTGGATGGTGACGCGAGCAAGCGACTGAGGTGTCCGTCGACGTCGATCAACAATTGACGTGCGGTCTGCGGCGAAACCTCTTTCATGTGAACGACGATTGCGGTCTTCACTTCGCCGTCGCATTGTTGCAGCAATTGTTCGGCTTGATCCGCTGAAATCCCAACGATCTCAGACAACATCTGCCGCGACCTGGCAACCAGTTTTTCGTTGGTGGCACGGACGTCGACCATGCGATTGCCGAACGTCTTGCCGATCCGAATCATGGCACCGGTCGTCAGCATGTTCAGCACCATCTTGGTCGCTGTGCCCGCTTTCAATCGAGTTGAACCGCTGACCACTTCCGGACCGACAACCGGTGCGATCATGATCTGGGAAAGCGGTCGCAATTGGCAGTTCGGATTGCAACTCAGCCCCACCGTGACAGCGCCAACGGACCGGGCGTATTTCAAACCGCCGATGACGTAGGGCGTGCGTCCGCTGGTGGCGATCCCCACCAACACGTCGTTTTCGGACAGCTTGATGTTCGATAAATCACGCTCGGCATATTCCGGATGGTCTTCGGCCCCTTCGATCGCACGGGTCAGAGCCTCGGGGCCTCCCGCGATCACACCGACGACCATTTCGGGTGGGGTTCGAAACGTCGGTGGGCACTCACTGGCGTCGAGCACTCCCAAGCGACCGGACGTGCCGGCACCCAGATAAATCAATCTCCCGTTGGATCGGAATTTGTCCGCGATCGCATCCACCGCCTCCGCGATCTGCTGGGCTTGCGTGTTCACTGCCTCCGCGACCAAGGCATCTTGTGAATTGATGAGCTGAACGATCTGCAACGCGGACAAGGAATCGATCTGGGCAGAGGCCGGGTTGCTGGCTTCCGTGGTCAATTGATTCAACTGGTTCAGCATGGTGAATGGTTTCGCATGAGTGTTTCCCTGACCGCAACAAACCTTGTTACAACGAAATACCTCGTCACAACAAAATACAGTAAGGTAGCCGCACGGGTGAGGCGGGGCGGATTCACTTTGACCGATGGACTTCAGCAAACGAGATTCGACACTTGGCTATCAGCTCCTTTGACCTCGCCGTCCTGGTCATCTACATGCTTGCGATGGTTGCCTTTGGTCTCTGGGTTGGCCGAGACCAAAAGGATTTGGCGGGCTACTTGTTGGGGGGGCGTGACATGCCGTGGTGGTCGATCCTGGGATCGATCGTCGCGACAGAAACCAGCACCGCGACATTCTTGAGCGTGCCTGGAATTGCATTCGCGGTCGATGGCGACATGCGTTTTTTGCAATTGGGAATGGGGCTGGTCATCGGCCGTTTGATCGTCGCGGTGGTGTTGGTGCCTCTGTTTCGCCGCGGCGAAATCTTTTCGGCCTATGAGATTCTGAACACGCGATTTGGTGGTGCCAGCAAGCGTTTCGCATCGTTGCTGTTCTTGGTCACTCGAAACTTGGGCGATGGGTTGCGTCTGTTCTTGGCTGGCATCGCGTTGGAAAAGGTCCTCAGCGTTGACCTGGTTAGCTGCATCGTGATCCTGGGTGTCTTCACGATCATCTACACGTTCTTTGGCGGGATCAAAGCCGTGATCTGGAGCGACTGCATTCAGTTGGTCGTTTACATGGTCGGCGGGGTGCTGTCGTTGCAGATCCTGGTCAACTACTTCCCGAATGATTGGCAGCAACTGGTCGAATTTGGTCAGGAGACCGGGCGTTTCCATGTCTTTGATTTTCGCGTTCGATCAACCGAGACATTCAGTGTGCTGACGGAGCCTTTCACATTCTGGTCGGGAGTCATCGGCGGGGCGGTGTTGACGCTGGGAACTCACGGGACCGATCAAATGATTGTCCAACGTTACTTGGCCGCACGCAGCACAGTGGATGCGCAGCGAGCTGTGGTTGCCAGCGGCGTGGTGGTCTTGATCCAGTTCGCATTGTTCCTGTTGCTGGGTGTTGCGTTGGCATGTTTCTATTCGCAAATCCATCCGCGAGCGTTTGAACACAATGACGAAGTTTTCGCGGCATTCATTGTCGACTACCTGCCGGTTGGTTTGGTCGGCCTCACGCTGGCAGCCGTGTTCGCAGCCGCTATGTCGACGTTGTCCAGCTCGTTGAATTCATCCGCTTCGGCAGCCGTCTCGGATTTCTACCAACCTTGGCTGCTCGCTCGCCGCAACGGATCGGCTGACAAGGAAGCTGAAGAGAAGCGTTCCGACAACGAAACGTCTGGCAACCTGCTCGGTGTCAGTCGCAAGCTGACCATCGCCTTTGGTTTGATCCAGATCGCGATTGGGATCGGTGCGAGCTATCTTTCCAGCAGTGTCATCAGCGATGCACTCGCTATCGCCGGCTTCACGGCCGGGATTTTACTGGGCGTTTTCCTGCTTGGGATTCTGACCAATTCCGCTCACCAACGTGGTGCACTGATTGGAATGGTCTCGGGCATGATTGTGCTCACGGCGATCAAGTTTGGAACGTCTGTCGCTTGGCCATGGTTGGCGATCATCGGCTCGGTCACCACCTTCACGGCAGGCTACCTCGCTAGTCGCTTGGTCTCGGCTGGGCAACGAGCGAACAACTGATATCCCTTCCTCGACGAATGACTCTGAAACACCAACCACTCATGTCTTCTTTTAAACCAATCATGCCCTCTCTATTCGTCGCAATTTGTCTGCTTGCGATCACGCTTTCCGCCTTCCAACCCAATGTCGCGACCGCGCAAGTTCTGGCCGGAATCGATGTGTTGCAACGAGATGATTTTTCGAGCCTTGCTGGACAGAAGGTGGGGCTGATCACGAACCACACGGGAACGAATCTGACCGGAGCCTCGACGGTTCAGTTGCTGCACGATTCAACGGACGTGGACTTGGTCGCTTTGTTCAGTCCGGAACATGGATTTGTGGGTCAGTTGGATCAAGCAAATATCGACGACCAACAGGACTCGTTGACCGGATTGAAGGTCCACAGTCTGTACGGCAAGACTCGTGTTCCGACGGCGGAGATGCTGGAAGGCATCGACACGCTGGTCTTTGATATTCAGGACATTGGCGTTCGCTTCTACACCTACATCTCGACGATGGGTGGCGCGATGAAGGCGGCGGCCGAAAATGATGTTCGGTTTGTTGTTTTGGATCGGCCCAATCCGATCAACGGGACGGAGGTGCAAGGTCCAGTCACCGATGCGGGCAGCGAATCGTTCATCGCTTACCATCGCATTCCCGTCCGGCACGGAATGACGATTGGTGAGCTGGCCAAAATGTTCCAAGCGGAATGGGAACTCGATCTGGATCTGCAAGTCATTCCGATGGAGGGTTGGGCAGGACGCCCCGGGTTTGATCAAACCGGACGGATGTGGATCAATCCGTCACCCAACATGCGAAGCCTCAACGCGGCCTATCTGTATCCGGCGATCGGGCTGTGGGAGACGACCAACTTGTCCGTGGGCCGTGGCACGGACACACCTTTCGAACACTTCGGTGCTCCCTGGATCGACGCGTTGGAATTGGCTCGTGAACTGAACGCCCAGGGATTGAGCGGGGTGAGATTCGTTCCAATTGAGTTCACGCCGGACGCCAGCAAATTTGCCAATGAAAAGTGTGGCGGGGTGAACGTGGTCCTGACTCAGCGGGCTGAGTTTGATCCATTGCGAACGGCGCTAACCATTGCCGTGACGTTGAGGACACTTGCCCCCGACGACTGGAATACGAAGTCACTGAACCGTTTGTTGGTCAGCCAGAAAACAGCGGAGGGAATCCTTGGCGGTCACTCGGTGGAGCAGTTGCAGGCGGCCTACGAAGAAGAGTTGGAAGAGTTTCAAGCTCGCCGAGCGAAGTACCTGATGTACCGCTGATTTCCTCTGAAATGATCCATGCCAGAATGACTTCATCAGATGATTCGAAGCTGTCGGCGAGTTTGCTCGCGCGATTGTTGACCCCGCGAAACTTGGCGGTGTTCTTCTTTCTCGTCCTGCCGCTATCACTGATTTTTTTGGTGCTGGCTTGGTGGTTCGCACGCCAGAACGCGGCGGCTCAGGAACTGGCCGATCGTAAGAATGATTTGCTTGCCAGCGGTTTGCCAATTGATGCGGAGTCGTTGCTGGAGTACCGCATGGAACGGATTGATTCATCACGTAGCCGGGAATGGGAACGCATCCTCGATGAGATCGAATCGGACGCGTTCCAGGAGTCATCTCGGAATATTCCCGTGATCGGGATCAACGTGGGTGAGGACGTTCCAAGTTACGTGTATGGGCAGGACTATCCGTATGATGACGCTGTCCGAACCTACTTGACAGAATGGAAGCGTGTTCTTGATCGCATTCATTTGGTCGCGGTGGGGAGTCGTGGTATCTGGACGTCCATTGAGTCGGATGCGTTTTTTCCGGGAATGGGCCAGGAAAGACACATCGTTCGGCTATTGAAACTGGAGTTTGAAGACGCGCTTCGCCGCGATGACTTCGACCACGCAGGACAGTGTGTGTTGGCCCTAATCGGAAGCTCACGGGGGTCAGAGGAGGAGCCAATTGCAGTTTCACAACTGGTCAGTGTGGCAATGCTCGATGTTGCCCTGAATGCCATCAAAACCTCGCTGCAAATCGATTGCTTTGACGGTGAGCAGTGGCGAGCTGTCTTGGAGCAACTCGAAGGGCTTGAAGAGATTGAACCTCGCTACAGACGATTCTTGATAGGCGAACGAGCTTGGGCGCTACCATTGTTTGAGGACACGGAGTTTTTAGAGGAACTGGGGGAAGAAGCCGTTGCGTACCAATTGCCGGGCGGGCACTCCATCGACGCCTTGGAGACGCTGGCCATGTACGACCGGTTGGAGCTTGTTCCCACCGATGATCTGACCACCTTTTTCAAGGAGATCGAGAGTCTGGAAACTTCGGTGCAGGCTTCTTTTCAATCTAGGAATTGGTTGCGGAAACTGGACACTCAAGTCACCGAGATGACAATGCCGAGTTTGGTTTCGATGAATCAAGCCTTTGTCCGATCCGCCATGCATGTGCGTTTGGCCAAAACAGCCATCTTGGCTCGATTGTTTCAGCAGCGAGAAGGGCGTTGGCCGAGCACCATCCAAGAGATCCACGACGCTGCCCCAAGCCTGCTGAATGATCGCGACGAGAGCGGCGATTTCAAAATAGGAAACCTCGCACCCATGGGAGATCGCCCATTTGGGCTGAAGGTCGATCAGAAGGAATTGGCGCTCTGGGGATTTGAGCCCGACTCTGCAACAGCGGCGACTCCTGTTGAGCCTCCCACCGAACAAGAATTCATCGATGAAGACGCGGAGTACGGGCCAATGCAGGCGGAAGCTTACCTGCAGCGTTGGCTCTGGATCCTCCCAACAGACGGTCTCGCGAAATCCGATTGATCTGAGTTCCGTCTTGTTGTGAGTTTCGGCTACTGACCTGCCTCAGGGGCGGTGGAGTGGATTCACTCGTCCGTTGCAGATGCTTCCATGGCCATCTCCGCTTCGGTTTCGTTGTTTGGGCGAATCGCTTCAAAGTACTTGCGGACGGTCTCTCTGTGGCCCATCGGAAGCGGTTCAGAGTTCAGAACCGCCTCGGCTTCTCGTTTGAACTTGTTGTACTTGGCCTGATATTGGCGGACGGCGTTTTGTTCGCCCTCGGGAGCTTGCAGGATCTCCGTTTCGCTAGGGCCTTCAGACTGTTGGCCGGTTAGCATTTCCTCGTTTCGAACGCTGTCAATTTTGGTGGCTTGATCGCCCAAAGGTTGCCCACTGGCACCTCGGCCCGCCTTTTGGCTCGGCGAGTCGGACTTTGCGACGCTGTCGGATTGGCACTGACCGCGGCACTCGCTTTTGCACTGCGAGAGTCGGTTGAGTTGACACGACATGCAGTTGCCAATCTTCTTGCGTTGTCCTTGCTGTTTGCATTCCGACGCCAGTTTCGAAAGGCACTTCTTACATTGACTCATGTTTTTTGAGTCCAAGCCCTCGGCCAACTCGCTAATTGAATTGCTAAGTTGTCCCTGCTGTGCGGGTTTGAGTTTTGACAACATCTTTTTCAGGTTGTCTGCGACGGCGCGGCGTTGCTTGTCGCCCATTTGAGATGGATCCACCGCTTCAAGCTGTTCGCTTGCTTCGTCGTATTGTTCGGCTTCAAGTGCCTTGGCGGCTTGGTTCATCGCGTCCGATGGTTTCATGGCCGCGGCGAGCGCCTTCAACATCGTGTCAGTCATTTCCAGTTTCAGCGACTCGCGGGCTTCTGCCAGCGATTGCTCCATTTCGGAAAGTGTCGCTAGCAAGTCCGCTTCATCCAAAGCATCGGATTCCATCTCATCCAGTTTCTCACTGAGTTCTTCGATGAGAGCTTCGAGTTCAGGATCCTCTTGTTCCTCCGCCATCTCTTCCAAATCCTCGAGCATCGTTTCGCGAAGGTCGAAGGATTGCTGCTGAGCCAATGGCAAGATTGGTTTGGCTTCCAAAGTGGGAACATTGCGATTGCCGATGATCAACAACAACGTCGTTGCGATCACCAAGCCTGCGATCCATCGTGCGTGTCGCGGTGCGGTGATTGGGACGCACTCGACTGGATTGACTCGATGCAGTTGTTGGTCCGCCTCGGCCAATTGCAACTCTCGCACGGGATCCGAATGAAGATTCCGTTCGCGGTCGAACTGCAGTGAAGTGATCGAACGATCCTTCAGTCCGTAGTGCTCGTCGATTAGCCTTGCCGCTGATTGTTCATTGAACCGTCCCAGCATTCCGATCACCCACCCAACCACGCCGCCGGCAACAACGATCGATAGTGGCCATGCCCAGTGCATGCTGGGGAAGAATGCGGTGCGAGCGATTGCGACCCAGAGTGCAAGAATCGCTCCGATCAACAGACCGGTGGAGACGCCGCGGATCATCGAAGCAAGCCACAGACGTCGTTGAACGGGTCGAAGAATTTCGTGCAGCATCGTTGGTCTCACTAGCAGGAGCGGCTGAAAGTGGAATCACTCGGGGCGAAGCAGATCGATGCCATCGGCAGTCATTCCGCTCGCCCGTCGCTATTGACCAGTCTAGAGGGTGGGGATGCCAGCCACCAAGATAGAAAGCAGTATCAATCATAAGAAAATCTGGGTGGATCCCGACTGGTGATTTTGGAGACGGGATTGCTTTCAAGCCGCGTTCAAAGCATTTCGACCCGTCGAAACGCTACATCCGCGATGAATAAGACCAAGCCAGCCATCAGTAGCCATGGCCAGATCGGGACCGGGTCACGTGCTGTGCGGTCGTCATCTTCCGTGATGGAAGTTGCCGGGGCGTCATAGCGTCCACCGCTTACCGAAGCGATTTGACGAAGCAAGTCGTCGCCGCGTGGCAGCAAACGCAACTCGTCGGGGTAACCAACGGCGATTCCTCGAGAGCTTCGTTGGCTGGTCCCATCCATCCGGTTGGTGGCGATGTCAAAGTGGTACGCCCCGCGACGAAGCGTTTCTACTGAGGCCTCATAGCGACCCGGCGCGGTTTGTCGCATGACGATCTTTTCGTTTTTCAATCGTGGATCGATCACCGTCAATCGAGTTTCGGCCTCGTCGATGAATCGTCCGTTGTCATCGACCGCGTCCATCACCACGCGAGTCCGATTGCCGTCTCGTTCGACTTCCACAAACACGCCTCGATTGTCGTCTTTGCGCATCGCATGCCGAATGATTTGGGCCCAAAAGGTTCCAAAGTCTGGCCAGGTCATCCATTCGCCCGCCCATCGATTTTTCGCGTCGCTGGTGAAAGCGACCGACATACCCAAACCATATCGCCACCATACAAGCAGCGGGTCACCCGACTCGCTGGCCAAGATGAACTCCGCAGTAGGTTTCGGACGCGTCACAACGTAGCCGAGCAACAGTGGCGACAGATCCAATTCGATCCCATCGAGCACCGATGTGGGACGTACCAATTGTGGGACAAACGGCAGTTCGTTGATCGCGGATTTGCTGGCTTCGACGGTTTCCTTCGCAAAGACTTGAGGAACCGATTGAGGATCGTCGCAGAAGTAGTAGCGACCTCCGCCAATCTGAGCGAGCTCTTCAAGCAGGTCTTCGCTCGAGCCCTGCCCGAGAGCAACGGTCGAGAGTGTGATTCGCGACGCGGACATGTCGCCGGCAACACCTTGGAAGTCGCCCGGTGACGAGACTCCATCGGTCATCAGGACCACATGCTTCAGTTTGGCTGTGGCACCAATCAACGCTTCGTAAGCGTCGGCCATTGCGGGGTACATGTTTGTGCCACCGGATGCCTCGATCGTCGAAATGGCATCCGAGATGGCACCGCGATCGGACGTTGGACGAAGCTCGGACACGGTGTACGAGTCTCCATCGAAAGCGATCACTCCGATGGCGTCTTTGGGACCAAGCAGTTCGACGGCGGCTTGGGCGGCGTCCTTGGCAAGTTCGATTTTTTGACCGCCCATCGAACCGCTCTTGTCGATCACCAGCATCATCGCCAACGACGGCTTTTCGCGTTCCTTTTCGAAGTTGCTGCGGACGGGCAAGATTTCCTCAATCTGAGTTCGGTAGTAACCGCCCAGACCAAAGGCTTGGTCCCCACCGAGCATGATCAGCCCGCCACCCAAGTCCTGGACATAGATCCCGATCAGATCCATCTGCCGCATCGTCATCGACGTCGCCGGCACGTTGGAAAGGATCAAGCATTCATAGCCCTGCATTTCGGACAAATCGCTGGGGATGCCTTCCGGGGGACGAACGTCAACATCGATGGATTGTTCATCCAGTGCCCAACGCAGAGAGTCCGTTTCGTCGGGGTCGCTGTCGATCAGCAACACGCGAGGTTTGCCGCTGGCGTACACGATCGCCTCGGCTTCGTTGTTGTCCAACAACGTGTCGTCGCAGTCTCGCAATCGCGCGGCGAAGGTTTCTTGTCGTTGACCCAACAACGTTTGCTGAAAACGAAAGCGGTTTTCACCCTTTTTGATCTTCACCGGCGGTGCTTCGACGTCGCCAATTTGAATGTCACCGCGATACAGATCGACATGGCCTTCGGTGTCACGATTGCTGCTAATAACAACTTCGACGAAGAAGGGTTCGCCCTGACGCACTTGAGTGGGAGCTTCCACGGCAGCCATCTGCACTTCAGGTTCGCTTCGTGTCGGAAGCGGCACCGTCCACACGGGAACACCAGCGTCCGTCGCGGCGGCGATCCCATCGCCATTCGTCGGGTTGCCATCGCTCATCAATACGATTCGTGGCACGCGGGATGGAGGAATCGAAGCCACCGCGGTTTGAATGGCGGCGGCTAAGTCCGTGCCCATTCGTTTCGCTTCCTCGCCATCCACCTCCGACGGTGATGGGACTGACGCCGGAACCTCGTCTTCCCCGGGGGCAATTGAATCGGCCGAAACGTCCTCCGTTTCTTCTTCTGCAACATCAGCTGATGTTGGTTCGTTGTTGGTGTCCGCGAGAGACTTTTCCTGGTCTGCCCAGTTGGATTGCAGTTGCCGTGGAGTGCTGTCGAACGGCAGGAAGCGAACCTCCGCGTTGTCTTTTTCGGCCTGCTCGATTGCCTGTTTCAAATATTCGTCAGCTGTTTCGCGAGCGGCCTCGTCGATGCTCTCGCTTTGGTCGATTGCGAACACAATCATTTTTTGCGAGGTCGAACGCAGCATCACCGGTCCACAAATCGCCATGATGAGCAGCGTTAGCACGATGCCTCGAATCAACAACGATACAAATCGTTGACGAGGTGGAAAGTCGCTCAGCGTTCGAAGGTGGAATACCACCAGCCACAAGATTGCCGGGATCCAGAGCCAAGCCCATTGAAGTTGGGTCCATTGCAACATCATGCCACCACCCTTCGGTGGAACAATGCCCACTCACCGATCACCAATGCAATCGCCAGCATGACCAAATAGAACCACGCGGGAGCTCCGCCGCGGGAGACCAAACTGGTTGTTTCGTTTGGTTGCTTGGCAACTCGCAGGTCACTTTCATCGGCGCTGCACAGGTTGACCGCCAGCAACTCGCCCGGGACTTCCTCCGCCAACTTCCATTCTTCGGGAGTCTTGATCGGCAGTTGTTCGGGCTGCGATGCCAAGTCGAGTTTGGGCAACGACTCAGGCGAAAACAGTCCGTAAACACCGGCTTTTCCGATCGGGCTGATGGCGGCGCGATCACGTGCAACCGAAATGTTTCGGACGTTTCCATCTGGCGACATCAACACGGCTGAAGCAGCATCGAAATCCCATGGCACGGTCGTCGCCAATCCTGTGTTCAAAGCTGGGTTCATGTCACCCGTTTGCCGAAAGAACCAATTCATGGCGTTGGTCATCATGACGGGAAAGGCGATCCGAAGCGGAAGATCGCTGTCGTCCAGGTCTGCGGACAAAATCAGAATCCGGCCGGCCTCGCGTTCGACGGAAACCAACACCCGCGAAGTGTCGGCTGTTTCAAACAACGTGTTCGCTTCTCCCAATGATTCATCGACTTCGATATCACGGCCACCGGCGAGCATCACGTTTTGCAATTGAACGTGTCGCAAAAGAGGTGATTCTTTGTTCTGTTTTGCCACGATGGGTGTGTCGATTTCGCTGCCGAGTTTCCAGGTTCCTGGTGGGCCGTCATCGCGAGCGATGAACAGAGCGGGGCCGGGAGGAAGTTCGGTGGGAACCGTTCCGCTGTAGATGGTCAAACCATTCTCCGCGGTTTGCTCAGTGTCGTTGACCACCGTCAACTTGATCAACGGAATCGATTCCAAAACGGTGCGAAGATAAAACGACTGGTCATCTGGTCCGGTTACCAAAGTCACTGGAACGAAGGGGCGGGCCGGAACAACTGCTCGGGCCGTGTTGTCAACGGAAAGCCCATCGGTCGCATCCAGTGACGCGGTCAGGACCCCGCCTTCGCGAGACGTTCCTTCGATCGTTGTTTGCCAGACGCCATCGGCTTCCAGCTTGATCGGGACAACGTCCACTAGGTCTTCGCCAAGCGTGAGCTTTAGCCGTGTGCTGGATGGTTCGTCGGAAAAGTTGCGGACTTCGACCAGCAATGCATAACCGATCGGATCAACGCTCGAACGTCGAACTTGGAACGTGGTGATTGCCAAGTTGGTTTGAGAGGTGCCGACGGACTCCCATGAAAGTTCTTCGGCTGATTCGATGTCGTATTGTTCGTCGAGTGTCGTGTCGGTGATGACGACGATGCGACGCCGTTCTTCTTCGTCTGCCAATCGTCTGGCCGCTTCGATAGCATCTTTGATTTGCGTCGGTCCATCGGTTGGTTGGATCGAATGAATGGCTTCCTCAATCGCCGGCGCGAAGTCCGACATGCCGACCACGACACGGACCGTGGTGCCGGCGGTGACCAACGCCATTTGGTCCCCCTGGCGAAGACCACGAGCGAGTGAAGCGGCACGGTCAACAGCTAGCTGCAATCTTGTTTGTCTTGTTTCGGGTTCGACAGCTTGCATGCTGGCCGAGTTGTCCACGACCAAAATCACTTCTTGTCCTGAGTCCGCTTGCCACCGCCAAAGTGGATCCGCCAGAGCGAATGCTAGGAGCGAGACGAAAATAAGCTGCAGAAGAAGTGACAGCCAACGTCGAAGGTTTTGCCACAGGGATCGTTGGCGTTTTTCTTCGAAGATCTGATCCCAAAACAGGAGCGTTGCGACGGGCTGGCGTCGCAAACGCGTTTTCAGGATGTACAGAACGATGATCGGAACTGCGATCCAAAGCCACATCAGTCGTTCGGGAGACGCCAGCGACATGTGTTATCCCACCGCCGCAGTACGCATCATACGAAGCAATACAGCGTCGAAGGGAACCTCCGTCGTTGCTCGCGTGTGGCTCAGTCCATGGTTGCGGCAATAGGTCTCGACATCGTCCAAGAAA
Organism: Rhodopirellula bahusiensis; assembly: GCF_002727185.1. Classification (NCBI taxonomy): domain Bacteria; kingdom Pseudomonadati; phylum Planctomycetota; class Planctomycetia; order Pirellulales; family Pirellulaceae; genus Rhodopirellula; species Rhodopirellula bahusiensis. The sequence continues at coordinate 32,501 of NZ_NIZW01000020.1, read as the reverse complement.
GCCTGGAAAAGCTTCTTGTATTGACGTAGTTTGCGTTCGGTTACGGTCACCTTCTTTTGCAAACCGCTCTCGCAGTCCACCAATTCCATGTCCCCCAGAAAACTCGGTGACGCTTCACTGGGCGTGTGGATCTGAATCACGTGCGGTTCAAAGCGGGCGTAACGGAGTCGGTCGATGCCGTCGCGAAAACCCTTTTGGTCATACAGATCGCTGACAACGATTGCCAATCCTGTTCGTGGTGCTCGGTCCACAAAATCACCAACAACCGATTGCAGGTCCGTACGCTCGCCGCCGCACTCAAGTTGCTCAAGAAACCGCAGCAAACTGAGGACTTGGTTTTTGCCTCGGATCAGTGGCATCGTCGCCCGCACTCGATCGTCATAGGCCAAGATCGAAACACGATCGAGATCTGCCAGGGCGATGTAGGACAACGCCGCCACGATCTGCTGGGCCAGCAAGAATTTCGTTCCGGTTGCATCCCCATGGCCACTATCTGAACCAGCAACATTCATGCTGGCAGACGTGTCCAACAGCATATAGACGTGAAGATCTTCCTCTTCCTGAAATCGTTTTAGCAGCAAATCACCATGCCGCGCATAAACGTTCCAATCCAAGTAACGAAGGTCATCTCCGCTGATGTATTCGCGGTGGTCAGCGAATTCGATTCCGCCGCCGGTTTGCATCGTTCGTCGCTGGGCCAATAGTTGGCCCTTGAACATCCGCTTCGATAGTAGCGAAAGGTATTCCAATCGCTTCAGGAAATCCGAGTCAAAGACTGTCATGCCACAGCCGCTTCGCTGTGTACGTTTGCGATGAGGTCGTCGACGATTGCGTCGATGGTGATTCCGTCGGCTTGGCCCTCAAAATTCAGCATGACCCGGTGCCGGAGCGTTGCATGGGCCATTTCGCGAATGTCTTCTTTGGCCACATGAAAGCGACCGTCCAAGACGGCTCGGATTTTCGCACACAAAATCAGTGCTTGTGCTCCCCGTGGGCTGCTGCCGTAACGGACAAACTTACGCACCATTGGTGTCGCCGCTTCGTGGGATGGGTGAGTTCCCATGATCATCAAAATCGCATACCGCCGAACCTCATCGGCAATCGGAATTTGCCGCGAAAGGCGGCGTAGCTCGATCACCCGATCGGATGCCATGATTTTTTCGGGCGGCGAAATCTCTCCTGCCGTGGTGCGATCCATGATCGTTTCCATTTCGTCAGTCGTCGGAAACGGAACGACCAATTTCATTAGGAAACGGTCCAGTTGGGCTTCGGGAAGTGGATAGGTTCCCTCCATTTCCAGCGGGTTTTGCGTGGCCAACACAAAGAATAGCCCGTCAAGTTGATGTGAAGTTCCCGCGACCGTGACACTGTGTTCCTGCATTGCTTCTAGCAATGCGGATTGTGTCTTTGGCGTTGCACGGTTGATTTCATCGGCCAGAACCACATTGGCAAATACCGGGCCACGTTGGAATTGAAATTCTTTGTGCCCATTTTGGGTTTCAACCAAAATGTTGGTGCCGATCAAGTCCGCCGGCATCAGGTCGGGAGTGAACTGAATGCGACCAAAGGATGCATCCAAGACGTCCGACAACGTTCGAACCAAGAGTGTTTTTCCTAGGCCAGGCACGCCTTCCAGCAACACATGGCCACCGGCGATCAAAGATGTCAGTACCCCGTCAACAATTGGTTGTTGACCGACGATGCGTTTGGAGACTTCTTCCCGAAGTCTGCCAAAATCCCCACGGAATTGTTCGAGCCGGTCACGCAACTCGTTGTCAATCGATTCACTCATGTTGTTCCTAAAGGTTCGCCATCGCAGCAATCGTTTGGAAGGTCTGAAGCAGAATACCAGAAAATGTGAGGTGGGGTGTGTCGAGAATTGCATCGCGCGGCGCCGATCTCTACAGTGAGGATTCTTCTGCTTGCTTGGTTCGACTTCCGCTTTGACGTCGAGGTTGCCGTGATTCACTGCCGTTCAGTTCGGATCTTCTGCTTTGGTCCTCTGTTAGTCTTCTTACTTGGAGGCGGATTACTGTGTTTGCCATCCTCTGCTCAAGAGGTCGGTGAGACCGATAGAGAACGCGTGACTGCGGACCGGTTCTTTCAAGTCTTACTACGTCGGCCTCGTCCTGGTACCGCCCTGGATCGAGTCTATGGGTATCACGTTCAAAACGGTTCGCTTGATCAGCTGATCGAATCGTTGGACGTCGATGATGATGCGCCGTCAGCCGGTGAAAAGGCGATGGTCTTAGGGCTGATCCAAGCTCAACGCGGTAAGTCAGCGCTCGCCGTGGAAGCATTCTCGAAGGCAGAAGAACGTTTGCCCGACGAAGCGGCCTGCAGTTTCTATCTCGGTAAATCTTTGCTCGCGGTTGGCGAAAACGAACGGGCGGCCGAGGCAATTCAACGCGCAATCGACCGCGGTCCCGCACGCAATGAGGCGGTGCCGATTTTCACTGAGTTAGGTCGGATCTATGGGCGTGCAGGACAAAACGAAAAAGCATTCGCAGTTTGGAAACAACTCGAAGCAATGTTCCCGCGGGATGCCCGCGTCGGGGGCCAAATTGCTCGAGCACTCGCCGAAGAAGGGAATCTCGAAGAAGCACTCGCTCGCTTTGTAGCACTGTCGAAGAACAGCCGCGATGAAGACGACAAGATTGCGTTTGCAGTGGAAACCGCCGAACTGCGACGGCGGTTGGGCGAACCGGAAGAAGCGACAAAAGATCTGGAGAAAATTCTTGCCCGCCTGCGACCAGGTAGTTGGCTTCACACGGACGTTCGCAATCGGATCGAAGATGGCTTTCTCAAATCTGGCGATTACGACGCATTGGCAAACTACTACCAAAAACAGTTGGCCGATTCCGCTGACAACTTGGCGTTGCAGACTCGATTGGGACGCATTCTGGTTTCTGCCGGACGCCTCGACGAAGCTAAGAAAACACTCCTGGACGCGACCACGAAAGCACCAGGTGACGCCGACGTGCGATTGGCATTGATCGACGTGTTGGTTGCGTTGGGGGACAATCAATCGGCGGCCGCACAGTATGAGGCTTTGGCAAAGAACGACCCCGAAAACCCTGACTATCTGCTGCGTTGGGGACAATTGTTGCTAGAAGACCAGAAAATGGAATTGCAGGCGCGTCGCGATGCCGCGGCCGGTGTTTGGCAGCAATTGGCTGATGCCCGAAGCGACGATGCAGTCACGCTTTCACAGATTGCCGACCGATTTCGAGGCATCGATCGAGAAGAAGACGCGATCAATTTGTATGAGCAGGCTATCGAGGTTGATCCTGAGTCTCCGCAATATCGCGAGTACTTGGGTGAATACCTGCACAAGCTCGATCGCAAAGAAGAAGCGATCAAGACATGGGAATCGATCGCCTCCGGAGATCGCCGGAATCGCGATTCGCTGGTTCGCTTGGCGGAAGTGTTCAACACATTTGAACTGGGAGAACGAGCCCTCGCGGCCTGGCGGGATGCGGCAGAAATGGATTTGACGTTCGCACAGGAACTGCGTTTTGCAAAAGCACTCCGAGACGCGAAGCAGCATGAAGAAGCGTTCACCCGTTTGGAGGTGGCCCGCGAAATCGCGGAAACTCCGGACGAACAAGAACAGGTCTTGAAAGACCAGATCGAAACGTATCGTCAGGCCGGAACGCTGGGCGATCAGATCGCGACGCTGGAGACCCAACCACCTACGGTCGATCGATTGCGACAACTGGCCCTGATGCATCAAGCGGCTGGACAATTGACCGATGCGGCGGAGGCGATTCGGGAGGCTCAGGATCTAGAGCCCGAGAACGTGGACGTGTTGGTGGTTGCCGCTGACATTGCCGAGCGACAATCTCGTCTGTCTGACGCGGTGACATTGTTTGAGAAACTATCCGAATTCGATACCAGATTTCGCACCAACTATTTGCAGCGTGTCGCGGGGCTGCAGACTCGTCTTGGGCAAATCGATGAAGCGCTTGCGACATGCGAATCGTTGATTGATGCCAACCCAGCCAGCCCTGAGTCCTATCTGTTTTACGCACGGACCGCACTCAGTGCCAACCGTGATGATGAAGCCTTCACGGCGCTTCGCCGGGCAATGAACGTGGCTCCGCGTGACAACGGGCCACGAAGGATGATGGCGTCGGAATTGGCTGAGCGTTATCGCACCGACGAAGCGATCGAACTTTACTGGCAAGCGATCCAGTACGAGTCTCAAACCGATGACCGGATCAGTCTGATCAAGCAGTTGGCGCCTCTGTACGATCGCCAAGGTGATGTTGAAGAGTTGATTTCAAGAATCGAATCACTCGGCCGTGAAGACGGTGATACTCGAGGCACTTTGCTTTTGACGTCCGCCGCTTACGAAGCGATTGAAGATTATGGGGCCGCTCGGCAAGCGATTGACCAATTGATTGCTCAACAACCTCGCGACGTTGCATTGCTCGAAACGATGGTCAATCTGAGTGATTTGGCTGACGAGGTGACAACGGCGGCCGAGTATCAAGAGCGAATCGTCTCGCTTGCTGATACGCCCGAGAATCGTTTCAAGCTGGTGCAACTAAAACTCGACGCGGGCATGATCGATGTCGCGACAGCACTCGGCGAACGAATCTCTTTGGTATCCGACCCGGTTCGCTTGGGTTCGATGATCCGATCCGCTGCGATGCGTGGAGACACCAAGGCGGCAATCGCGATTTGTCGCGAAGCACTCGATCGTGACCCAGGCTTGTGGGACGTGAAGCTCGAGCTGGCCCAGCTGTTGCTTTATGACGATAGCGGTGACGACCAGAAAGAACGCTATGAAGAAGCGGGCCGACTGTGCGAGCAGATCCGCGCGATGGATTTGCCGATGGACGCGAAGCCGCTAACTCAGAAGACGGTCAAGGCCAGTTCACGCAACACCAATTACCCGGCGGATTACTTAACCAATCCGAGGTATTGGGGGCAAAGCAGCTACACGATGGCTCGCAACTATCGGATTGGCCGATATGGGAATGATTTGTTTGGATACAGCAGTGGTGCGACTTCCCTGAATCTAGTTCAACCCAACGTCTTTGGGCATGCTCGCATCTTGGCGGCTTCCCTGTTGATGGTGCGTGAAGCCAAGGAGGCTCCGGCAGGAGAAGCTGAATCCAAGATCGAGGAGATGATGAAAGAGCAGTTCAGCATTGCCGAAATCGAAGAGGTCGACGATGCGATGGTGCTTTGGGAGTACACCTCATTGCAATCGTTCCAGTCGGTGTTGGCGACGAATACCAACACCAACGAAGACGATGCGGAGGCCGCCGAAGCGAAACGGCGGCAGGAGATGCTGAGCTGGCGATTGGCTGAGCTTGATCCTGAATATGGCCAGACAGCCATCCTGTCGCTGTTGGCGTCTCGCATCGCGGTTCCGGATGAGGACGAAACCAAAGAGCCTGAAGAAGATGGTGAAAAAGAGGATCAGCCTGAACCCCTTTCGACAGAACGTTTAGAGATTTTGGTCGACCTGTTTAACAAGAATAAAGGCAAGCCGCAAACAACGTCTTTGCAAACGACGTCAAGCCAGTTGATGCTGCGGAGTATCTTGATCAACGAATTCAAGCGTGCCGGACTTCCAGAACGAGCAGCCGAGTTTGCGATTCCTGATCCTGATGAAGACGCATCGTACGACGAGCTTTTGTCCACTCTTATGTTCCATCTGCGGATGGGATCAGAGGATCGTGCCAGCGAGTTGGTAAGCCGCCTGATTCCTGCAATCCGAAATGAAACCGGTGGCAAGGCCACGCAACCAAGCCGGTCCATCAATGGTTCGCTCGGTGGTATGACACGGTCATCCAAGCGGAGCAAAGCGTTTGTTGATAAACACCGGCTTGAGTTGCTCGACGCCGTCTTAGCGGCCAACATCGGTCGAGACGTTCTTTCCCGCAGTCGCAAAAGTCCGCTCTCTGAAGGCATGCTGCGAACTTACTATCAATCACCATCGGGAAGTTACCGGTCAATCCAGATCAAGGCTCCGTTGTCCACGTCCCTGATCGACCAGTCCATCGTGTCTGAGTTGTCGAGCTTGGTGCCGGAGGATTCGTCGAAAAACACGAACACCCGTACTCAATCGTTGCGGGTGCCGTTGGAAATGATTGAGCATCTTCAGAAGCCTCTCCCGGACGCTCCAATTTACGAATTGAAGTCGCGTGGTGTGCTGGCCGCATTTGCTCATTGGTGGGATGGCCGTCCTGAGGACTGCTATCGTGAATTGATCGAGCTTTGCGAAGAGTATCCCGATGACGTCGATTTGCAGATCGAGAGAGCTCGGTTGGCCAGCGAGTTGAATCAACCCCGCGTTGCACTGGAGGCGTTGGATTCTTTCGATCCGCTGGACAGTCGCATGTTGGTTCGCAAAGAGATGGCGGCAATGAACTTGGCCGCTGAACTTGGTGACATCGATCGCGCGAAGCAGGCTGCGCAGCGATTGTTCGGAATGCGGATGGACACGAATACGCAACTGGCGTTGGTGGACCAACTGCGTCGCTTGGGAATGAATGACAAGGCCGCCGCTGTTCTGCGTCGCATGCGAGGCGGCAAGAGTCGTGATGACAGTGTCGAGTTGCAGATCGCGAGATCGTTCATGGCCAGCGATGACAAGGAATCGGCTGCCGAAGTCGCCTACGCGTTGCTGAGGAAGCTGGGCAGCGGACGACGCCAAAACCAAAGCAATCAAGATTACTATCGCCGACAAGCCGTCGAAATATTGACATCAGCAGGACGGATGGAACCGTTGATCGAACGAGCCGAGCGGCGGCTGAAGACATCGCCCTCCTCGATGCGTGTTCGATCCGAGTTGGCCGAACTCTACACGGCAGCCGGTCGTTCCGACGACGCAGCAGCTCTTTGGGAAGATGCCCCCACCGACCGTCCCGTTGATGCGAGGCAGTTGCTCTCCCGGGCGGCCGCCTTGGCCAAGAGCAAGAAGCACAAAGAAGCGGCCGAGATGTATTTGGACGCTTTCGAGAAAGATCCCAGCTTGATGAACAACACCTACTACGAAATGCGTCGAGCTGTGCAAGCGGCCAAATGCGAAGACGCGATGTTCGAAAGGTTGTTGGAGTTTGACCCTGCCGCCTTGTCCTCCTATCGATTGGGGGAATTTGTGTCGATGGGCGATCGACAAGATTTCAGTGAGGCAAAACGCAAGTTCATTGGTCATGCACTGAAGAGTCCGTATGGTCGCCAAAACTTCTATTCCATTCTTCGCAACGTACCCGATTCCGAACGAAAGAATATCCCGGGGATTCAAGAGACCGTGGTGGAGGCGATTTGCAGTGATGATGCGTTTTCGCCGACGTCAACACTTTGGCAGGTTCGCAGCCGTTCAAGTGGCGGAACAGCAATTGGTCCGTTGGAAGATGTTGTTGGCTTGGTCACTACAGACGAGGCGGTTGCCAAAAAGTTTGGCGAGGCGGCAGAGAAAGCCAAAAAGAATGAAAGCTCGAAACCGACCGCTGAGTTCTTGCTCGCCCTGATGGACTTGAAAAAGTCGGAGCAAAAAGACAAAGCAGCTGAAAGACTTCGGAGTGCGATCCCCAAAAGCGAAGAGGGCGAAGAACCCGGGGCTCGAACGATTAGCGGTGGCTTGGTATGGCAGGCGGGTCAAGTGGTCGAAGAAATTGGTGGCATTCCCGATCGACCCGCGATGTTGGTCGAGATGTACGAATACGCCAGCGATGATAGCAACATTACACCGAACGATTTCCAGTTCTCAGTTTCTGCTCGGTTGCTCGACGTTTACGCGGCCAATGGTCAAAGCGGATTGGCTCGTCAGTTCGCGCTTGAGGGCTACGCTTCGATCGATAATTCCGAGCAAAATCAATACAACCCCGGCTACGGGGACTATCAAGATTTGCGGCAGTACAAATCAATCGCTGACAAGTTGGTTAGCATGGGGTGCCCGATTGACGCGATTGTGATCTATCGCCGTGCCCTTTCGGATCCAGGCCGATTCGAACGAGCCAAACGCTATGGATCCGGGACAACGAGTGAGTCCTTCGTCAAAGCAGCCGAGGCAGCAGCCGAAGCTGTGACGCCCAAAGCATCCACGCAATACATTCAGTGGCTCACTGAAGAACTCGCTGAGTCAAAAGACTCCAAGAAGCGGGCAATCAGCGTCGATCTAATGGACTTGCCCGTTGAGATGCTGTTGGCAGGCGATGTCGAACCAGGGCTGACGATGGCAATTCGTTCCTCGCTTGCGATCGAGGAAGGGCAGGACGCCGTCGATGAACTGGCGTCCGTGATCGGCGATCTCTCATCTGAGCACACCGAAGATTGGTCATTGCCCGCGACGGAACTTTTGATTGCCGCGCATACCAAGTCGGAGAATATTGAACCCACTGCGGCTCGCTTGTTCGAGGCCCTTCCGCCCGTCGAGGAAGTGACCGCAGCGGCGGGTGCTCCTTCCGCCGACAAGTACAAACCATTGTTGGATCTGTATCCGGTTGTTAAATCGGTTTTCGAATCCGATCCGGACGCGGACACCGAAGTCGGCAAGAACTTGATTGACTATATGACCAGCGTCGCCCGAACGACCGGGGATCCTCGGCTCGAGTTGGCACTTTCAAAATTGACCGGCGATCATTCGCAATCATTCGCGATTTATCTGGACCGGATTGAGGATGACATCGAGCCGGGCGCACCGCTTTCAAAAGATAAGTGCGAGACCGCATTGGGGATTGCACGAACCGCAGCGATGGATGGTGACATCGAAATCTCCACGCGTGCTCTGACGTTGGCGCTTGGCAACGGTCCTCCGCTGCGGCAGATGGGGACGACGGGCGATGCGTTCACGATCAGTCGGCAGAGTACGAATGTTCGCAATCGCGATGATGGCGGGATGGGAGAGCTCACTCGGCAAGTCAACGAAATCATCGATCTTTACTCGGATGCGATTGGAGAAAAACTAGGCAAACGCGATCCAGAACCTGAGGACTCAAACACGAATGATTCGGAGACTGACGGCGTTCCTTCCGACGCTACGGTGTCCAGCGATGTGGTGTCCGGGGACGACGGCCAGCCGAAGAGCGACCCAGCGACATCGATCCCTTTGATTTTCGAGGCGTTGCGGGCAATTGTGCTGCCGCCGGAACGCCCGGCAACGGTGTTCCCTTATGCGACGGAGATCGTGTCAACCACCGGATATGACCGAGGTGAGTTGGCCGACGACTCCGGAAAGGAATCGGCTGCGAAGTCGCTAATGATCACAGCGGTACGGTGTGATCGTTCGGCGCAGCTGGATGAGCTACTGCAAGAGCGGATCGTGAAATCAACTGATAAGGCGACGAGTGCGAGTCTATTGGTTGATTTTGCATTGGCGTCCCAGGACGAGGAGAAGCTCGTGTCGGCTCTGGACTTGTTCGCTGAATCGCTGGATTCGGTCTTGCCTGAGGTCAGCGAAATCACGTCATCCGCCTCGACGCTGAACTCGATCACATCCCAGATGCAACAAGAGTCCTATCGAAAAAGCGAAACCATCAATCTTGTTCTCGGATGCATTTGGCCACTGCTGCAAGACCCGAGCGATCTAGCGAGTGCGGCTCAGGTTGCGGAGCGTGCGGGTGAGTTGCTGCAACGCACCGCTGGCTTGATTGACTCCGATAGCTACACCTCGAATCGCCATCGAAGTATCGCCAGCAAGCTTCGCCGTTTGATGTTGAAGAGTGCCGCGAAGAGTAGCGACCTCGAACATTTTCAAAACGTGCTCGAGGCTGAGATCGTGACCCGTGAAGCACGCTACGCGAACTATGACGGCGACCGCCGCGATGAATATATCCAGAATGAACTGGAGCGGTTGCTGGGTGAATTGATTGATGACGAGATGGTGGAGCAAACCCCGGGCTTCATCCGCAAGTTAATCGCAATGAAACTGGCTAATGATTCGAATCGCGATTCGATGACACCGGCCAAGCTGGCGGCTGCAATCAACGAGTTGCCTGAGTCGACGCAATTTGACCTGCTCATGCAGATTGCAATGGGAGACGACGCCGACAGCCCGATCATGCATTGGACCGGGTTCATTCGGTATGACACACCGCCGGAATCCGTTCGTCGGCAAACTCCGCGTTTAGAAGACTTCAAGTCACTGGCCACTTCGACTTCCCAAATTCCCACGGTCGATACTCTTCTAATGCTCGCCGATCTGGCAGCCAAGACAAACAAGTCAGCCGACGTTGCCGAGGCATTGATCGGACGAAGCGAGCGAGCAGGCGATGACGCCGATATTGCCGCGGCATTGGTCCGCTTGGCCGGTCAGTTGAAGAACGGAGGCAACCCAAAGTCTGATTCGCTTCTCAAAACGTTGGATGCCATCAAAGCTGACTTGATCGCCAACAAGCCTACCAAGCAAGATACAACGCTCGAGTATCCAATGTTGGCAACCTATTTGATCGCTCGTTGCATTGATGCCGGAGTGGTGGACGACCAGACAAAGCCATTGCTCGCAAAGCTTTTGCCGTATGCAACTCGAAGTCAGCGAAACACTGTGACGTCTGCTTTGGGAAGAACCATGGCGTTTGCCGGAGTGGGGCGGGCAGCCGGTGCGACGGAGGGTTCGCCGTTGGCGCATTTTGTTCCAGTCAGGTTGCCGGCACGGGCGACTCCTGACACGGAAACCTTGTATCCACTCTTTGCGATGGATGACGAAGGCTGGGTCAGTGCTACGAGTGGTGATAATCAATCGCTTCTGATGCTTCGTTTTCCCGTTTCAGGCGAGTTTGGTTTTTCAGCCGACATCTGGGATGGCAATCCGGGGGCAAGCAACATCGCTTACGGTGGCGTGCTGTACCAACCTGACGGATGGGAGAAGAAAGCTCGCATCACCGCCATGGCGGGCAGCACCGTGAAGGTGTCCGTACCGTCCATTGAAAATGGAAAGGTGAACGAAGAGGAGTTGAACGTCACAGAAAACGAAGTCATCGGACTGTGCAATGACGAACCCTATGTCAACGATTTGAAAACGCAGTCCTACCCATGGTTGTCGTTCACGCAAGAGATGAGTCGAACGATCAAGTTCAGCAACATTCGCTTGACGGGGAACCCTGTGATTCCAGATCAGATCAATCCAGTTGATCCAACCATGAGAGGCTGGGGTATCCTGACCTTCGGACGTGGTTTGCCAGATCCTTTGTTGCCCATCGGGGAGGATCAAGACGCCGAGAAGATTGAGGAGGCCCGCAAGGTTGCGAGTGAAAAAGACCAAGGCAAGTGGTCGGTGAAGGATGACGAATTGAAATACATGTCGGCAAAAGCGGACAATGTATACGATCCGTCGAGCCACATCGCATATCTGCGTCCATTGCTAGATGGTGAGTCGATGGAGTATTCCTTTTGGTGGGAGTGGGATGATACCGAAGTACAACCGACCGTCGGTCGTATGGCGTTGAAGTTCACCAAAGAGGGCACCCTGCCAAACTGGATCCGCATCACCAATGATTTGGCATCAACCGAATTCATTGCGGTGGACAAACTGGATCCACCAGCCGATCCGGTTGCACCAGAAAACGTGCCCAATGATCAAGCGTGGAACACGGTGAAGTTGACGCGTAATGGTGACACCGTGCGAGTGGAGTTGAACGACACTCCATTGATCAGTCTGCCAGTCGCTGATCCACCCCGTCCCGGTTTGCTGAGGGAGGTCAAACGAGACGTTCGCATCCGCGACATGAAGCTGACGGGAGATTGGCCCAAGGAAGTTCCCGCGAATTTGATGGAGCGATCCGCAGTCGCAGACTGATGACGGTGAGAGCAACCGCATGACGCTTGGATAATTGATCCGTTTGGCGAACCGGACGGAACGGATTCTACGAAGGTGTTGGGATCTCGATCGCACGGTGGGTGTTTGCTGATTCGTAGCATGCGTCGATCAGGGCCATCGTACGCAGGTTGTCTCGACCGCTCAGGTTAGGTTCGACGCCGGTTTCCAACGCGACCAGCAGTTCTGCCATCGGTCCGGCGAACGCGTCGGGGAACCAGACTTGGTCCCATCGTGGTTGTTCCCATCGGCCGATGTCGGTCGTGGTCCAATCGATCGTGCTGGGGCAGCGAAGAGGGTACTTGGGCCAACCGATGGTTCCGCGAGCCATCCCCTTGGTGCCCTCGACTCGCCAAGTGATCCCCAAGTCTTCGGCCGCGCCTTCGCGAGCCGGTCCTGCCCACACGTCATCGCAAATTTGACAACGCAAACCGTTGGCGTATTCCAGGATGTACAGCCCGATGCCGTCCACGTGCGAGAACGTCGTTCGCGGGTCGGTCCGGAAGCTGGCGAAGACACGAACAGGATCACCGAACCAGTACCGCATTGCATCCAAGTGGTGGATCGACATGATCCGGCAGGTCATCCACCCCTGCCGTTGTTGCCAAGGCATCCAGTGCGGGATCGCTCGCATGTCAATGGTCGCTAACACAGGCTCGCCGAGGTGGCCTTGATCCAGCAGCGTCTTGCATGCCCGAACCGACTGGTCGTAACGCATGTTTTGGTTGACACAAAGCGTGATGCCAGCGTCGCGGCAGAGATCAACAATTTGCTTGGCCTCGGCAAAGCAACCCGCGATGGGTTTTTGAACCAAGATGCCACGGATGTGCGGGTGCCGAACCGCTTCCCGAATGATGCCGAGTTGAACGTCCGGTGGGACCGCGATGTCGATGACTTCAAGCGAACTGTCGGCCAGCAGTTCGTTTGGATTGTCAAAGACCTTGCTGATTCCATGCCGCTCTGCCACCGAGGCGGCTTGTTCTCTTCGCCGGGAAGCGATTGCCGCGGGATAAAAGCCCGCGGCTCCGTACGCCACCAACTGGCAATCATCCATGATGAACCCGGCGCCGATGCATCCAATGGGCACCTCGCGATTTTTCGGCATGACGGGATCGATACCCAAGTCGACCGAGTCGTTTTCACGCGGAGTCAATTCTCCGCGTCCTTTGATTGAGCCTTCAGTGAGGTCGCGCTGGCATCTCGATTGGGGTCCAGCCACGCCATGGACTGACTTTGCGAGTCGTTTTGGCGGGAGTCCGTGTCTTCGAATCTTTGCTCGCCAATTTGACGCACGGCGGAGTCCGGCAATCGATCCAATGGTGTGTAGCGAGGGTGATGTGAATCCTTGTAAGGATCGTTGGACTTGGCGTTGAAGCAACAGATCATGGACCAGCGCGGGTTGTCGCTGTGATTTTGATCGCTGCGATGCAACAGATTGGAATGGAAAAAGAGCACGTCGCCCGGGCTCATTTCAACATGCACCAGCTCAAACCGTTTCAAGATTTCAGCCACACGTTCCGGATCCGCACCGGCTTGTTGGCCGGTCAGTTGATGGTGAACGCGTCCGCAGGCATGGGAACCACGAATGACTTGCAGGCATCCGTTTTCTCGCGTCGCGGGATCGACGGCAATGAAGCAACTGACCAAGTTCGGCGTTAGAACACCGTTGCCGTACCAGTAGCCGTAGTCTTGATGCCACGCCCACGCCCCACCGACTCGGGCGTCCTTCATGATCATCTTGGAGTGGTAATGATACGGTTCGTCACGCAGCAGTTGCTCGGCCCTTTGGACCAACCGGTCGCAGCGTGCGAACGCTCCGTAGATGCCATCGCCGGGATGATTCCAAACCGACAACCGAACCGTGCCGCCTTCGCCGTCGTCGCGACCAAAGGCGTGGTCATCCAAGCGTTTGTCTTCTTTGGCCGAGCGGCGTAGCAGTTCGATCTCATCGGCATCGAACAACGAGGCAGACACCAAGAAACCTTGGCTGTCGTAGTCGGCAATCTGAGCTTCGTTGAGTGGACCGGGCATTTTCGCAGGGGCAGGTTCGCGGGAACGAATGACAACGCGTCATTGTATGCGATCCGCGCTGCCGCCAAATGCCATGGCGGGCCCACGCGATTTATGCGGCGGCTCGTTGGGACGCGCTGATTGGCAAGCGGATGATGAACGCGGTGCCACGACCGACCGAGCTTTCGACTCGCACTCGTCCTTTGTGTTCGTCGATGATGTCTTTGCAGGCCGCCAAACCCAATCCGGTGCCGCCCTTGCCGGTTTCGTCGGGACCGGCTTTGGTGGAGAAGTACGGATCGAAGATCTTTGGCAAGACGTCTTCCGGGATGCCTTTGCCTGAATCGCGAACGGTCAGTTCAACGTAGCCCGGTCCGTCGGTTCCGGTTTCGCACGTTGCGACTCGAATCCACAACGTGCCACATTCCCCGATCGCTTGTCGCGAATTGGTCAGCAGGTTGAGCAGCAAGCGTTGGATTTGATTGCCGCTGGCGTGAACCGTTGACGTTTCAGCCAAGTCAGTTTCGATGCTGATTCGGTACTTCTGCATTTCGCGTTGCATCAGAACCAAAGTTTCGCGAACCAGGCCGCTCAGATCAACTGGTCCCATCGTGTCGCTGCGATTGCGAGCTTGGGCCAGAATCGTGTTGGTGATTTGTGCGGCTCGCTCGGACGCTTCCAAAATCTTCGTCAGTGCTTTGTCGCGGCTGGCTTTGTCTTCGTTGCGAAGTCCCAGCTTGGCGTAGTTGATGACCGTCATCAGCACGTTGTTGAATTCGTGCGTCGCGGTGCCGGTCAGTTCGCCGAGTGTCGCCATCCCTTGCAACCGTTTGACTTGCTCCCGAAGCACCGTCAGCTCGTTGGCTTGCGATTCAGGAGCGTTGTGAGTCGAAGCGGCGGTGGAAGCTTGTTGCGACATAGCTGAATTGGAATCCAAGCAGGAAGGGAGTGGCTGTTTGATCTATCGGAACAACCCACACGGTTGATAAATCCCTGCTATCCGGCCCGCAAACCTTACCCTCCACGGCTCGTTTGCCCCGGTGACTTGTTCGCCCTGAATCACGCAGGCGAAAAGCCCGTCTCCAGCGAGTGCAAAGGCTTCGAAATGAATCGGTTTGACGAAGAAAACGTGCTGGATCGCCTGAAACGGATGACCCGCATCGCTCGCCAGAACGGGTTTCAAATCCGAGGTGAACCATTGGAGGGGGCTGGCAGCACTTGGTGCGAAATCCGTGGGAAACGCGTGCTGTTTCTAGATTTGACTCAAACCGCCGCCGAGCAAGCCCTGGCGATCGAGGAGATTCTGGAGATGACTCGGATGATCCGCCCGAACGCTCCGACGGCTGCACCGACGGCCATGAAACAGGCTGCCTGATTCGTTGGAATGAAGCTCGATCGACGCGTTTGGATCTCTCACCGGGGCGGAAATCCTCCTCCCGATGTCGTTTTAGTGAAAAAAATTCGCGGCGGTTTTGGTGTTTCGATTGCGAATTACAATCGGACGGCCGTTTTCTTTTGATGTTGGTTTTTAGGTAGGTTTGACGTGCTATGCGTGTGATTGTGACAGGTTCCAGTGGGCTAATCGGCTCGGCCGCGGTGCGGCATTGGGACGCCCTGGGTGACGAAGTCATCGGCATCGACAACGACATGCGAGCCACCTTCTTCGGCCCGGATGGCAGCACCAAGTGGAACCAGTCACGACTGGAAGAGGAAACATCGAACTTCCGAACCGTTTCACTCGACATTCGTGATCGCGACGGCGTGTTGGACCTGTTCAAAAACGAACCACCGGATTTGGTGGTTCATTGTGCGGCCCAACCTTCGCATGACAAAGCAGCGGCGATTCCGTTTCTGGATTTCGAAGTCAACGCCAACGGCACGTTGAACCTGCTGGAAGGAACTCGCCAGCATGCACCCGAAGCCGTGTTCTGCCACATGAGCACGAACAAAGTGTACGGCGATGCACCCAACGAACTGCCTCTCGACGAGTTGGAAACTCGCTGGGAATACGCTCGCGAAGAAGACTACGACGGCATCAGTGAATCGTGCCGCATCGACCAAACCATGCACTCGCTGTTCGGTGCGTCGAAGACCGCGGCAGATGTTTTGGCGCAAGAGTACGGCAAGTACTTCGGTCTGAAAACGGGCATCTTTCGTGGCGGATGTTTGACAGGGGCCAGCCACAGTGGGGTCGAGCTGCACGGCTTTTTGAGTTACCTCGTTCACGTCGCGGTGACGGGCAAGCCCTACACGATCTTTGGCTATAAAGGCAAACAAGTTCGCGACCAAATCGAATGCAGCGACGTGGTCAAAGCATTCGAAGCATTCTCAAAGAACCCGCGTCCGGGCGAGGTTTACAACATTGGTGGCGGACGCGACAACGCGGCCAGCGTTTTGGAATGCATTCAAAAGATCGAAGACATCTCAGGCCACAAAGTGAAGTGGACGTTGGGCGATGACAATCGCAAAGGCGATCACATTTGCTACATCAGCGACCTGAGCAAATTGCGACGCGACTACCCGGACTGGGACATTCGCGTTTCGCTGGACGAGATCTTGCGTCAGATGATTGCGAGCGAAGAGTCCAAGCTCGCGACCGCATGATTTGCAAACGCGATTGAATTTGATTCACAAAAAAAACCGCTCACCGGATGATTCCAGTGAGCGGCTTTTTCAATTTCGGACAATGCGGCCTTCGTCGGCGGCTCTGGCTTAGCGACTGCGGCCGGCATCGAGGAGCTTTTGAAGTTCCTGTTGCATTTGCTTCGCTCGTTCGGGTTCGCTCTGACTCAAATCATTCTGTTCGGCCGGATCTGAGTCAAGGTTGTAAAGCTCGAATTGTGGGACCTCTTTTCGTGTCATCGACAGATCGAAGTTGTACGACTTCTTGTGGTCATGCCGGACAAGTTTCCAATCGCCAACGCGATAGCCGTAGTTGCCGAGCTTTCCGTTGTCTTGTTGAACCAGGTGTTCACGGCCGGTTGCACCGGATTGGTTCATCAGCACTCCGAGCATGTTGTGGCTATCCAGGCAAGCGTCATTTGGAAGTTCTGTCCCGACCATGGCGGCGAGGCTGGCGGCGAAGTCGATCGTGCAAACCATTTCGTCGTTGACACCAACAGGAATCGTGCCGGGCATCCGGGTGATGAATGGCGTTCGCGTTCCGCCTTCGTAAACCGTGTACTTGCCGCCTTGATAAGGCCCGTTGGGATCATGGTTGCCAAGTTTCTCATTGGCGTCGTCCGCGTAGCCATCATCCAAGACCGGACCGTTGTCACTGCAGAAGACGAGCATGGTTTTTTCTGTCAGTCCGTTTTCCTCGAGCGATTTCATCAGTTCGCCAACGCACCAATCCAGTTCCGCGATGGCGTCGCCGCGAGGCCCGAGTGCGGTGCTGCCTTGGAAACGTTCATGAACCACACGAGGAACGTGCAAGTCGTGCGATGCGAAGAAGAGGAAGAACGGTTCGTCTTTGTTCTCAGTGATCCAGCGTTTGGATTCTGCGACCCAGCGGTCCGATAAATCTTCATCGCGGAACCGGGCGGCGTGGCCTCCCGTGTAGAACCCGATGCGGCTGATGCCGTTGTGGATTGTGGAGTTGTGACCGTGCGTCCAATCCATCTTCAATGTGTCGCGATGGGTGATCCCGGTCGGGTGATCTTTTGACGGCTTCTTGTTGCCGACCCACAGTGGGTCCGCGGGATCCAAGTTTTCGACATTGTGATTGTTGACGTAAACCTGCGGCACGCGGTCGTTCGTGGTTGGCAGCAGGATGCAGTGATCAAAACCGATTTCCAAAGGACCTGGTTTCAGATCGCCGTTCCAGTCCGGGCCTTCGTTTTTTTCACCCAAGCCCAGGTGCCACTTGCCGATGACCGCGGTCTTGTAGCCAGCCTCTTGAAGCAGGCTGGCCGTTGTCGTGGTTCCAGCGGGAATCAACGCGGGGCTGTTCGGTGGCGCGATTCCGGTTCCGGGAAAACGAAACGCGTAGGAACCGGTGAGGAACGAGTAACGGGTTGGCGTGCAAGTCGACGCCGAGCAATAACCGCTGGTGAAGCGGCAGCCTTCGGAAGCCATGCGATCGATGTTTGGCGTTTTGAGTCCCTTGGCTCCGTAGCAACCGATGTCGCCGTAGCCGAGGTCATCGGCCATCACGATCACCACATTGGGACGCTCGGTATCAGCCGCTGACGCCACCGAAATCGGGGCTGCGATGCAAGCGAGAACAAGGACGAGTGGGAACAAAAAACGCGGTGAAAGACCGCGGGAAAGCCAACTGGCCTTCGTGAGATTCGACGGCATGGTGCAGTTCGGTTGGGTGAGGGATGGAGGTGGGGATCAGACGCAACATTGTACTCGCGTCCCCAACTGCAGGCACTAGTCGATTGACCGTTGAGGCGTCATCAAAGCTTGATTTGGTACGAATCGTGAGTGGATCGGTCTATAGAAGTGATGAGGCGGAGAGCCGATTCAGGAACGCTTTCAGATGGCTCGTCGAGGGTTCGCGTCCGTTCATTAAAACGATTGGGTGGACCATGCGATTGGCGATTCACGTGAATTGCTCGTGCGACACAAACCTATGGAAATGCGGCAAAGGAATTGATGTTGGCTTGTTTTGTGGAAAGCGGCGTGGATCGTCACGCGATCGGGATGAAGATGGACTAAATTCAGTAGCACTCGCGATGCATCAAGATCGCCGGTCATCTTTTTTGTTTGATCGGTAGCGTTCGCGAATCGACCTCCCATCCATCCCACCTCGATATCCCCGTTGATCTATGAAGACTTGGCTCTCACTGGTTTTACTTTCTGCTGTCGCGTTTCCACTTGCCGCTTTTGCCGCTGAGCCCGACAGTGCTCCGTTGGTTTACGAGGGTGGCGAAGGCATCGGTAAAGGCAAACACATCGTGTTTGTTGCGAACGATCACGAGTACCGATCGGAGCAGGCTTGCCCGGCGCTCGCGAAAATTCTGGCGAAGCATCACGGTTTCCGCTGCACGGTTTTGTTCGGGATCAACGAGGACGGCGAGATCAAAGCCGGCGACTCACCCGTGCCGGGCATGGAAGCTTTGAAGGATGCAGACCTGCTGTTCTTCTTCACCCGTTTCATGCGACTGCCCGACGAACAAGTCGACTTGTTGGTGGACTACTTCGAACGAGGTGGTCCGGTTGTCGGCGCTCGGACGTCGACTCACTGTTTCAACGGCCAAAAGGGAAAGTGGGCGAAACTGAACTTCAATTATGAAGGTGACGACTACCTTGGCGGTTTGGGCGAACAGGTCTTTGGCAACACATGGCACGCGAAACGTGGGCAAAGTCATTACGGTGGCAACCACAGTTCGAGCAGCCGGATCAAGGCGGTGGAATCCGCAACCGATCATCCGATCATGACCGGCGTTGGATCAATGCACGGCTACAGCGGAGCGTACAAGTCACAACCGCCGACCGGAGCCACGCCGTTGGTGGAGGTCCAGGTGCTTAACACATTTGAACCAAGCGACGACGTCAACACTGACAAACCGAAAGTGTCTGCTGGTTGGACCCGCGATCACTACGTTGCACCCTCGGGTGACAAGAAGGACGCACGAGTTGCTTACTTCTCGTACGGAGCATCGGAGGACTTGCTCGACGAAGACACTCGTCGCTGTTTCGCGAACGCTTGCTTGTGGGCACTCGGAATGGAAGACCAGATCAACGCAGACTTGGACATGAGCGTTGTGGGATCGTTTGTCCCAACTCCATTCACCACCGGCGCTCTGTACCGAGACAACGTGCTTCCGTCAGAGCTGGCCGGTTGGGACAGCGAAATCATGCCGACCGACCACGTGTTGGGCGGAATGGACAATCCCAAGATGGTTCGCAAAGTCAACTCGGCTTTGAAGGCTCGTCCTGAGCTGCGTCGCCAAGTCGCTGAGGATTATCCCAAGCTTTATGGCGACGAAGCCAAATGAGCTGATCCAGATCAGCTCGTTGGATCAAGACGCCTCTCCGATCTTTGGTTAGAAGCCAAAGATCGGTGCTTTGGGTTGTTCCTTCAGTGGCATGCCACAGTCAGGCGTCGGGCACAGAGCGTTGGACGTTGTGACACCGCAATCGATCAAGCCGCCTTCGGATGTTCCAACCAATCCGAGTAGGTATTCCGGCTGGATGGGACCTGGATCAATCCAGAGTCCGTCGGGTGTCAGCTCCATCGTTCCGAGGTCCAAATCGAGACTGCGACGAACAACTTCGAAGTTCACAAAGATGTTCAGCAGCGAGTTCTGCGAGTCCAGCAAGTCACCCAGTGCCGAGATCGTATCGCGAGCCGCGGTCGGTCCGCTGTTCAATCCGCGAGCGTCTCGGAACGACCGGATGTCTTCGTTGAGTTCCAATTGGTTTGCTGCGATGCGAACTGATTGGCGTCCCAGTTCGAAGTTAATCCGGTTGGCTTGGAGCTGGCGAATGCTTGAGCGAAGGCCCTGCCACACGCTGTCTTCGAAGTTGTAGTACGACCGCTTGGCTTGTTCGTATTCGATCAACGCTTGACGGTAGGTGTTGCGTTCCTGCAGGCGAGTGATCGGGGCGTCCCAGCGAAGTCCAATCCGAAGACTGGTGTTGTCGTTGTTGGGAAGATCCGTCACCGCAGCACGGCTGACCCCACCCGAAACGACCAAGTCCAAATCGCTTTCCAAGTCGTCGGCGAAGAACTCGATCCGACGATAGGTGTCCACCAACGCGGCTCGGGCGTTGGCCCAGTCACGGCGGTTCACACGAGCGATTTGCAGTGCTTCGGCTGGGTTGATTTCCACTTCGGGCAACAACAGTGATTCCACACGGGCACGTGCTTGAATCAGTTGCAACGCTAGGACGTCTTCACCCAAGTTTGCCAACAAGTCTTGGCTGGCCAGAATCACTTCGCCGCGAACCTGGGCAGCAATTTCGACTCGGTTTTCGGATTGCGGACCGGTTTCCAAGAAGACATCGATCCGATCGTTGAGTTGCTTGACAGCGACTTTGTAAGCGTCGAGTCGACTCGCGATTTCGGAGAACTGCGAATCGAGTTCTTCGCCAAGTTCGAGCACCGGGTCCAAGTCGAAGATGGATTCGTCAACTGTTTCGATGCCCAACAGCGAACACACGGTCGCTTGTTCTTCGCGGTACAGTTGCAGCAAAGAATCGGTTTGGTTTTTGCGTTCCGGAATCAGCTCGGACAACTTCTGAAGGTCGGCCTCGACGCGAGGCAAGTCTTCGCTGATCAAGTCTTCCGTGAACTTGGACAGCGGTTCGACGGAGGATCGGAGTTGTTCGATCAATTGAATCGTGTTGTCGTCCCAAGTGAGTTTGGATTCCGGGAGCCCCGTTTCTGGGTTCAGTGAGCTCTCGCTTGATTCCAGCAGTCCAATGTTGATTTCACCGACGGCCAATCGCACTTCGATCAATTCTTCGCGGCGATTTCGGAGCGTGCGGTCAATCAGTTCGAAACGTTCCAACATCGGGTCGTTGATCTCGACGCAGATGTATGGTGGCAACCCAAGGTCACGAAGGAACGAGTCGACGGAGTTTTGATAGCCAACGCGGCGCGAGACCAACGAGCTCTGCGAGCTAAGCAATGCCGATCTCGCTTGTGCAATTTGCAGACGCTGACGAATGATGGCTTCGGGGTCATCGGGAATGGTGGTCAACAATTCAATCAATGTGTTGTCGAGAATGACCAGGTTCTCGCCCAGTCGAGCGATGTTCTCCTCCAAGTTGCGGATTTGCAGTTGGTCCTGGAGCAAACCGATGAAGCCGCCAGCTTGAGGAACGCCGGTCCCTCCGCCACCACCAAGGTTGGCGAACCCAGAGTCGAACCCGGTGAAGGCACCGGTGTTGGCCGAGAACGTGCCGCCGGAACGACTGACACTGCTGTCGTTGTTTCGGCCGGTGACGATGTCCAAGTAGAAACCTCGACGGAATCGTTCAAAGTTGCGAACGTTGGCGAGCAGTCGACGCTCGGATAGCGTCAGCAATTCCATGATGCGATCGCGACCGGCACCTCGCAGCAACGGTTGCAACAACGTGAAGTCGAGCACAGTGGAAGTCGTTCGCGTGTCGGGACCGTTCAGGTTCCAGACAACTTCATTGGCAAAGTTGACCAGCAAGTTGGCTCCGGTCGCGAATTGACGGCTCAGCGCGACGTCGCCGCCAACACTGGTGACCGAGTCAGAATCGCGAGTGGCTCCGAAGCGTTGATCGCTCTGGCTGAACGAAGCTCCGGCACCGGCGAAGTATTGGGTGTCGAACTGGAACCGTTGGCTCGAGACATCCAACGCGGACAGGTACAACTGTTCCATTTGTCGCTGGTAGTCGGGGGAATGCAGCAACGCAATTTTGACGGCGTTCTCTGAGTTGAGTTCGAGGATGCCGTCATCATTGAGCGGCAAGAACTGCCACCAATCCGGGCTTTCGGCAGCGTTGGTCAGTCCATTGGCTTCCCACATTGGGTAGCCACGGCGGCCATCGACACACTGCATGTATCGATTCGAGGCTGGGTCATCCAACGGCATTGGTTGGAAGTCGAGGTCGAATGGGTTGAACATTCGACTGCGACGGTCCAGCTCGATCCGCAACGGCGCGTTGACCGGGCGTGATACGTGCGAGGCTTTCTCGTCCATCAACGCGTAGGCTTCATTGTCGGCCTGTTTGCGATAGTGCGTGCGGTTGCACCCCATCGCGGCTGGCAACAGCACGGTTCCGGTTAGTAGCCAAATGGACAGTGTTTTTCGCATGGTCACGTTCGATCGCCTTCGAAGACCTGGATGTTCGGTACACGTCTCTAGATCGGTCCTGACGTGTTCACAGGATCATTTCGGACGATCTGGGCGACCGGCTTGACCGGCAAGTCGGTGCAAACCGCTCGAACCGGCTCAATCGGCGCCCCGTCGTGAGGGATGTTCCGGTTGTGCCGATCGGCCGGTCCCAGGGATCGTTGTGGACGACCGGAACGGAAAACTTGATGAAAATTCTCCAAGCCGGCGGTGGACTGGATTAAGCTAGCCGGTCAAGGATCCATCTTTGGTAGTTCTGCCGCTTCTCTATCTATCTCTCTGATGCAGTACGTACTTCTTCTCGTTCTGATTGTCGTCGTGATCGCCCAGGCCATTTTGGTTTGGAAAGCGGCACCTCACTGGCGGTGGTATCAGATCACTCCGGTCGTCATCACGACGATTTTGGCCGTGATTTTCGTGTTTCCCGTTGCTGGAGCCCTAAAAAGTCGCTCCGAATGGCACAAGGTCAAAGAGGATTTGGAAGCCAGGCTCGCGTTGGTGGAAGCCGAGCAGCTGGAACTGCGTTATGGCGATCCAAACGACCCTTTGTCCGGTGAAGGCGTCCTGCCAATGGCCCAGAAGTTGGCCAAATTGGGGACCGAAGCCGGTCGACGCTGGCGTGGACTGCGTCTCACGAACGCGAATTTTGACAACATTGGCCAAATCGTCCTAACGAACCCCCAACCAGAAGTCCCCGTCGATGGGTTGCCTCCGGAACCAGCAGATGACGCGGCAGCCGAAGCGGCACCCCTGCCGCTGATTCCAGAAGGCCTCGTCGTTTACGGTTTCGCCGAAGGGCCGCAGCCCAACTTGGAAGTTCCTGTCCCGATCTTCTATCTCGGCGAATATCGCGTGACCGCGACCTCACCGACTCAAGTGACTGTGCAGCCAACGGCTCCTTTGTTGCCGCAGCAACGCCAGGCGATCGAGAGTCGCCAAGCGGTCAGTTGGTCGGTTTATGAATTGCTGCCGCTGGATGGGCACGAGCCATTCATTGCCGAAGGAAGCGTGGAAGACGACAACAATGTGTTCGGCCGGATCGATGACGAGCTGGTCAACCGTTTGCTGAGTAACCCGATCTCGGCCCAGTCGCGAGCGGAGTACCTACGCGATGGAACACGTTCGCTTCCGGATGACGAGCCACTGAGCAAGTGGGTCAAAATTGAATTCACGAAGAATCATGAAATCACCGTCGACAGTCCCGACCAACGCGGTGCTCTCGACGGAGGGTTCTTCGATGGCAGCGGGCGAGCGGTGGACAGCCGTTTGCAGCACGGTGATTCCGGCAAAGTCAAATTCGCCAAAGATGATTTGTTGATCGTTCAAGAAGAAGCTGCTGATGAGTTGATCGACTTGGACGTCGCTCGCCTGATCGACACCTATTACATTCGACCACTCAACGATTATCGGTTTGTCCTGCGACGCATTCGTTTGCGTTTGGCGGAACTGAGCACACGGACTCAGGAATTGACCTACGAGAACGAAGTGCTTCAGCGGGCGATTGATGCGACCGTGAAAATGACCGCGGCAGGTCAAGGTGAGAAGCTGATGTTGGAGCAGGACTTCGAGCAGACCGAAGTCGAACGCAAATCATTGGAAGTGTACAACGAACGTTTGGCCAGCGAATTGAAAGAGACTCGCCAGCGTTTGGTGAAGCTTTATCGAAGCAATCAGCAACTCGAGAAAGAGCTGCAGATGTTTCACGAGTCGATCGTCACACCCGGCGAGTCGCTCACCTCCACTCGCTAGTCAGCCGAACGTGCTGACTGAAAACCTGTAGCTCGGTGGTCCCCCACCGAGTCCACTGCGAGCTAGGTTTTCCTTCGGGCGAACCGGTGCCTTGGTTCTGCGAGCCAAAGCACGATGGACACAAAACGCTGTCCACCTCGCCCATCCCGGTTCGCTACTCTTTCCCAGCCTGCATTTTCGCGGCCATCAAAGTGTTGTGCAGCAACATCGCGATTGTCAGCGGTCCGACTCCACCGGGAACCGGCGTGATTGCCGAAGCGACGGCTTCCGCTTCCGCGAATGCGACGTCGCCAACCAGTTTGTCATCGACGCGGTTGATCCCGACATCGATGACGACGGCACCGGGCTGAATCATTTCCGCGGTGATCATCTCCGGGCGTCCCACCGCCGCGATCAAAATGTCCGCTTGGCGACAGGTCTCGGTCAGGTTTTTGGTGCGGCTGTGTGCGATGGTCACCGTCGCATTGGCGACAGCGGGGCCACAGGTGCTGTCTTTTTGAGCCAGCATCATTGCCATCGGTTTTCCGACGATGTCGCTGCGGCCAACCACGACGACGTGTTTCCCGTTGGTTTCAATTCCAGTGCGATGCAGCAATTGGACAATTCCGTGCGGGGTGCAGGGAAGAAATCGCGGCCGGCCTTGCATGAGCAATCCGACGTTGACGGGTGAAAACGCGTCGACATCCTTGATTGGATCGATCGCGTCCAACACGGCTCGCTCATCGATTCCCGTGCCGCCGTTGGCTTTGGATGGCAAAGGCAATTGAACCAAAATGCCGCTGACGGCAGGATCAGCGTTCAATTCAGCCACTTTGGCCAGCAATTCTGCTTGGGTGGTCGACGCGGGCATTCGGTCCAGACGACTGGCGATGCCCGCCTTCGCACAGGCTCGCTCTTTGTTTCGTACGTACACCTGGCTGGCGGGATCTTCGCCAACCAAGACGGCGGCCAATTGGGGTGGTGGATTCCCGCCTGAAACAAACGTTTCGACGTCAGCAGCGACTTCGCTGCGAATTTCCGCGGCAATTTTCTTGCCGTCCAGTCGCGTTGCGGGCATCCCCGAGCCTTGAATTGGCGTAAGTCGACGAGAGGTCGACGTGGTGAAAAATTGGAATTGTCGGTATAAAGACCCGGGTACGAACCTTCGGTCTTCTGGCCGACGCAAATCACACAGGATTTTTGACTCGATGTCTACCGACACTTCCGAAACGAATGCCGCACCGACCCCCGCGCCTGCGAAGCCTATCAAGCTCAGCCCGGTCGAAAAGATCAAGCAAGAAAGTCGTTTCCTGAAGGGCTCGATCGATTCCGAGCTGGCCGATCCGGTGGATCACTTTGACAATTCCAACATCCAACTGTTGAAATTCCACGGCACGTATCAACAGGACGACCGAGACAAGCGAGCCGAGCTGAAAAAAGCCGGCGGTGGCAAAGCTTACTCGATGATGATCCGTTGCCGGATCCCCGGTGGGCGTTTGAGCTCCGATCAATTGGTCGCTCACCTGGATATGTGTGACGAACTGGGTGATTCCACGCTGAAGATCACCACGCGCCAAACGCTGCAACTGCACGGGATTTTGAAAGGCGATCTGCGTGAGACGATCCGCCGCATCAACGAAGTGGAGCTCTCCACGCTGGCAGCTTGCGGCGATGTGAACCGAAACATCATGTGCTGCCCCGCGAAACGGGTCGGCGGAATCCATGACCAGCTCAACGTGTTCACGGACGATTTGACCGAAGCTCTCGCGCCGCAAACGCCGGCCTATCACGAGCTATGGCTGACGGACCCCGAAACCGGCGAGAAGACCTTGGCCGGTGGTGGTGAACCCGATGCGTCCAGCGCTCCTGTCATCGACGAGCCGTTGTACGGTCCGACTTATCTGCCACGGAAGTTCAAGATCGGCATCGCCCTGCCGGAAGACAACTGCATCGACATCTACACGCAAGACCTTGGGTTCTTGGCCGTGGTTCGTGATGGCGAAATCACGGGGTACAACGTCTCCGTCGGCGGCGGCATGGGACGTACACCAAGTGCCAAGAAGACTTTCCCAGCACTCGCCAAACGCATGGCATTTGTGACTCCAGAGCAAGCGATTGAAGTGGCCAAGGCGGTCATCATCGTCCAGCGTGACAACGGCAACCGCAGCGATCGAAAGGTCGCTCGTTTGAAGTACTTGATTGCGGATTGGGGTGTCGAGAAATTCCGCGCGGAAGTCGAAAAGGTGTTCGGCGGTCCACTCGCGGATTGCACCGAAGAAGATGTGTATGAGTTCGACGACCACATGGGGTGGCAGGAACAGGGCGATGGCAAATTGTCCTATGGCCTGAACATCGAAAACGGTCGTTTGTATGACAACGAAGACACGCAAGTGAAAGCAGCGATTCGAGCGGTTTGTGCTCGATTCAATCGCGAAATTCGTTTGACCAGCCACCAAAGCATGATCTTCTGCGACATCGATCCTTCCGAAAAAGAAGAGCTGATCGAGATCCTGAAGTCACACGGTCTTCGCACCACGGAAGAAACCAGCACGGTTCGTCGCTGGTCGATTGCCTGCGTCGCACTGCCGACTTGCGGTTTGGCCATCACCGAATCAGAGCGACGGTTACCGAGCATCATCGATTCGATTGAAGAGCCTTTGGCCAAGTTGGGGCTTAGCAACGAACGCTTCACGATCCGGATGACCGGTTGCCCCAACGGATGTGCTCGTCCCTACAACGCTGACCTGGCCTTGGTCGGACGCGCCGTCGGAAAGTACACGCTGTTCGCGGGTGGCGGATGGTTGGGCAACCGATTGGCGTACATCTACAAGGATCAGGTGCCTGACTCGGACGTCACCGCCGAGTTGACCGGCATCTTTGCCGCGTTCAAAGCCAATCGCGAAGAAGGCGAATCGCTGGGAACGTTCTGCGATCGAGTTGGAGCAGAAAAATTGGCTGAGTTGGCCGAAGCTGCTCCACTTCCAGCCTGATCCGGTATCGGGCAGACTTTGCGAAAGACTGCTCGCTCGAGGAACTGTTTCAAACGACGAACGGCTTGGTGAATTCACCAAGCCGTTCGTTTTTTGATGTTCATTGACTGGGCGTTCACGCTCAATCCTGATCCGTGATTGTTACCAACCAGGGATCTCAACCGAACTCAGCAAATGGAGTTCTTCGTGCCGCCGGATGCGGTCCGTGCAGCATCGGGATCCTCGTCGCTGGGAGGATTGTCATCCGACGATGCGTCCGGAGGATTTTGCACGTTGGGGTTCGCCTCGATCACCGTTTTCAGAACATCGATCAGTTGGTCCAAGCGGAATGGTTTGAAGAGCACCGCTTTTGGATGCAGGCCATTTTGCTTGGCTTTCACGATCGAGTGACCTGGGTCGTATCCGAATCCCGTCATCAAAATCATCGGCACGTGCGTCATGACTTTTTCGAGACGCAACATCAATTGGTACCCGCTGTAATCGGGCAGCTTGATGTCGCTAATGATCGCGTCGTAGCTGTCGGCACCCGCACTTCGGCGGACCATCAAAACCGCTTCGTCGCCTTCGTGAGCGGTCTCAACGACGCAGCCGTATTTCTCGAGCAGCTGGTGGGCGTCTTCGCGAACTTGTTCGTCATCGTCGACGACCAAGATGCGTCGGGCGCGGAGAATCGCGTTTTGATCCATTTTCTCATCCGCCGGCACGGCCTCCAAAGGAGTCATCTTTTGGCCGATTTGCTGGATCGTCCGTTTGATGTCGCGAGAGTTTTGCAGGATCCGGCGAAGGCGATCCATCACCTCGGGGCTGTGCCCGATGTAGCCTTCCATCACGTGCACGGCGTCGTTGAGAATCGCATCGACGGGCAGAGCGACGGCACTGTGAATCGCGTCACAGCTTTGCTGAGCGGTGTTCGCTTTTTGTGCGACGAGTAGTTCCAGCGTGTTCAGAGCAAAGGCAATGTCGCGAGCGAAGATCTCCAAGAATTGCAGATCACTGTCGCTGAACGCTGCGACGTCGGGGCTTTCGACGTTGATCGTCCCGAGCACCTGATCATGAAGGACCAGCGGAACCGTTAGCGAGCTACGGGCGTCTGCAACGCCGGGAATGAACAGAGGGTCGTTCTGTACATCATGACAAACGTAGCTGACGCCACTTGCGGCAACGTACCCGGTGATGCCGTTCTCACGGGGATGTGCGGAAAGTCGGCGGTCAGAGGCTTCTTCGTCGATGCCAACGCTGAGCAGCGGGATCAGGTCGCCGGTGGTTTGTTCGAGCACTCGAATTTCGATGACTTCGAAATTTAGTAAGTCACTCAGGTAGTGCTGAATGTTGTCCTTCAGAAGATCGATTCGGTCATCGACCTCCATCATGAAGATCTCGTTGGGACGCAAATCGGCCAATTCGCGACCGGCTTGGTGGATTGCCGCCAACTTCTGCTGTTGAAGGATCTCGTCGGTGATCTCACCGATGGTAACGATCAGGTTTCGCGGCGATTCGGCCGATCGGACTGGTGCGGCATGAACCTGAAAATATTGGTTGTCCATGCTGTGTAGCGTGGAGCTGCTTTCGTCCCCGGTTGCCAGAGCGGTGTGGAACGGACAGAAATCCGGCCCCATGATCTCGGGATTGTGCAGCAATTCGTAGAACGTCATGCCCAGCGGTGTACCAGCCGGACGTCCCGCCCACTGAAGCAAGCGATGGTTCGCCCAAATCACGCGAAGATCCGCGTCAAGCAACGCGACACCTTCAGGCATATCGCGGAGCATCAGTCCGCTTTGCATCATCCCACGAATTTCAGATGTCTGCGGGAGGCTGCTGCGGCTCATCCAGACGCCGGCCACGTCTTCCTCTTCAAGCAGAGGAAATGCGTCCACAATGGACTCGCAGAACACCCAATCAATGTCGGGTGATTTTGTTCCCTCAGCCGAGCCATCGCCTTGTAGCAGAGCGTCTGGCAGTGAGGATCGATCCGGAGGCGAATCTGGGGCGCCGACACAGATGATCTTTGGCATGGATCTTACCTCCCCCCGTTTCAATCTTGACCATTTGCCGGGACGTGCAAACAGTGTTTCCTTAACGTCGTCTTTCACGCCCGGTTTGGGAACCACATCCCGGAAATTTTTGCAGAATTCCTGTGGGATTCATTTCCCGCAGACATTCTACGCACTAATCAATCGTCTTGGGCGAATGCGAATTGTTCGCGTCTGAGCGATGTTTAGCCAAAACGGGCGGCTGCAAAAGAGTTTTATGAAATTTCGTGATGAGGTGCGCGTTTGATGTCAGTTTCACGCTTACTCTCACTGCATCGATCCCGGGAGAATAGGTTTCCTGGGACGACTGAACAAAAACTAAGCTTTATCGGGCTGATTGATTCGCCTCATTGTTGACACTGCTTACCTGGTACCTACATTTTGGGGAACGGGCGTTGTCCGCCCAGAGTACGCAGCCGTTAAAGCTTACCCGTGTTTCTTCTGTTGCCTCACTGGCTGTGAGCGTTTTGGAGGTTTTTTGATGAGATCGAACGTATTACGGATGTTTCTTGGACTGACAGCGGCGATGTTGTTCGCTGTCAATGTCTACGCAGGATGCGGAGATTGTGGTGGATGCGCTAGCGGCGACGGATGTGTCTCCGATGGTGGTGGTGCCACAGTCATGGGCGGCGGCGTTGCCGGCGCTAGTTATGGGGGTGCATGTGGCCCAACCGTTTCCTATCAAACGCAAACGGTAATGCGTTCTCAGTACGTCACTGAGACTCAAATGGTGCCCACCACCACTTACCAACGCCAAACGCAAACTCGCATGCGTAGCGTGACCAAGCAAGTTGCTCGCGTTGAAAGCCGCGAACAAGAGTACACGGTCAACGTGCCGCAAACTCAAACACGTACGGAAACCTACGACGTTCAAGTCGCAGTTCCATACACCGAAGAAGAAACCTACTCGGTTCAGGTTCCTGTCACGACAGAAGTCGAACAGTCCTACCAAGTGTCGGTTCCTTACACTGAAAACGTGGAACAGTCGTACCAAGTTTGCGTTCCATACACCGAGCAGCTTGAGCAAAGCTACACGGTTCAGGTCCCTTACACAGAGACCAAGACGCAAACCTACACCGTCAACGTTCCTTACACTGAGCAACAAGAGCAAACCTACACGGTTCAAGTTCCTGTTCAGCAAACTCGCGAAGAAACCTACCAAGTGTCGGTTCCTTACACCGAGGACGTCGAGCAAAGCTACACGGTCCAAGTTCCTGTCACGAGCACGCAAACTCAGACTTACCAAGTTTGCGTTCCTTACACCGAAACTTTGACTCAAACTTACTCGGTTCAAGTTCCTTACACCGAAACCAAAACGCAGACCTACACGGTCAACGTTCCTTACACCGAAACCGTTGAGCAGCCTTACACGGTCAGCGTTCCTGTGACTGAGCAAGTTGCTCAAAGCTACACGGTCAACGTTCCTTACACAGAAAACGTCGAACAAACCTACACCGTTCGCGTTCCTGTTCAAGAAACCAAGACTGCTTTCCGTACCGTTACCAAGTGCGTCCCAGTGACCACCATGCGTACCGTCACGAAAGACATGGGCAGCTACCAGTGCCAAGCCGTCGTTTCCGGCGGTGCAGCTTCCTACGGTAGCGGCGCAGGCGTTTACGCAGCTGGTTCAGGTTGTGGTTCGTCGGCTTGTGGTGGCGGATGTGCAAGCAGCTGCGGCTCTTGCTCAGCTTGCACCAGCAGCTGTGGTTCGTCGGCTTGTGGCGGCGGATGCGGTGGAGTTGTCGGTGGCGGTGCTGCTGCGGCTGGATCGGCATGCGGACAAACTGTTTCGTATCGTCAGGTTTACGTTCCTAACTTGGTGACGGAACAAGTTCCAACCACCTCGTACCAACGTCAGTCGCAACAGGTTCCTTACACCTACACGACGACTTCGTACACCACGCAAACGCAAACTCGTTCGGTTCCTGTTACCAAGTGCCGTACCGAAACTCGTGAGCGTATGGTCAACGTGACCAAGTACCAAACCGAAACGCGTACTCGTACCGTTCAGGTTCAAAAGTGCCGTCAAGAACAACGTACTCGTGACTACACCGTCACCAAGTACCGCACCGAAACGAAAACTCGCGAAGTGCCTGTTCAAAAGACTCGCTTGGAAACTCGCACCCGCGAAATTCCTGTGACGACGATGAAGACCGAAACTCGTACTCGTACGGTTCCTGTCACCAAGTGTCGTACTGAAACCCGTACTCGTACGGTTCCATTCACCACGATGTCGACCGAAGAACGCACTCGCACGATCACTGTTCAAAAGTGCCGTCAAGAAGAGCGTACTCGTGACTACACCGTGACGAACTATCGCACTGAAACTCGCACCAAGTCGATTCCAGTGACGAAAACTCGTTTGGAAACTCGTACTCGTTCGATTCCTGTGACCAAGAGTCGCATGGAAACTCGCACTCGCATGGTTCCTCAAACGACCATGACGACCGAAGAACGTACTCGTACGGTCAACAAGACCCGCATGGAAACGCAACAACGCACCCGCGAAGTTGCTTACACCGTGAACACTCCTGAAACTCGTACTCGTACTTACAACGTGACTGTCTATGACACTGTCACTGAAGAAGTGCCAGAAACCTACAGCGTTTGCGTTCCTGTGCAAACAATGAAGGCCGTTCAAGTTCAGGTCTGCAAGCAAGTTCCAACCACCGTTCAGGTTCCTGTCTACGGTGCTTCGGCTGCTTACGGTTCGTCAGCTGCTGGCGTTGCAACCGGTGCTGGTTGCTCGTCTTGCGGTTCGGCTGCTCCTGTTAGCTACGAAGCTGCACCTGTCATGCAAGCTGCTCCTGCAGCTCCTGTCATGCAAACCGGTGCTGGTTGCACGAATTGCGGTCAGTGATCGCTAGTCCATTGTTCACTGGATGGTGATTCATCATCCGGTGGATTCTGAATTCACAAACGGCTCGCATTCAATTCGAATGCGGGCCGTTTTTTTGTGTGTTGAGCTAAGTCGTGCTGGGATGCCCCCATTTTCTGTACCAGGCGTTATGAAAGATTGGGTTGGGGAATTGGGATCGGTGATTCGCAGTGCTGCTGGAGTGAGGCCGTAGGCCGAACGGAAGCAGCACTGCGAAGCGCGAACTCCGTTGGGGTCAGGTAGCCAAGCGAACTGTGCGGGCGGCGTGTGTTGAAGTCCTCCCGCCAAGCTCGTGCTTTCGTCCGTGCG